>NZ_JBQHWS010000028.1:0-35336 GCF_052063845.1 Blautia sp. HCP3S3_D9 | reverse complement strand
GGTCAGATCATCAGCAGAGAAAATACTTCTTACATTCTGAAGAAAATAATCGGCACCATAATTCTCATAATAAGCATTTAAGCTGGTATCGTAATCGAAGGTTTCATCTGTTCCGAGGGTGCAGTCACCGACAACACTGAGAGTCAGAGAAACAGGAGCGGATATCGCGGTATCAGATGAATCTGTTTCTTGAGAATCTGTGGCAGCTGTTTGGTTACTGTCACCGGATGCGTTCATGGAAACCGCATTTTGGGCAGTGGTCTGTTTGGCCTGCATATAGTTGCTGCATCCCCGAATTCCTGCCAGAATGAGTACAAAAACCAGGATGAAACCTCCAATTCCGGCGGCGATCAGTAGTTTCTGACGTTTTTCCTGATAATACTTTGATTTTTTGTAGATATCTTTTCTGCGGGCAGAAGAGTTTTTGGCAGGAGGCTGTTTTGATTTTGGATGTGAGTTCATATGTGATTCTCGCTTTCTATGTATTTATAGCAATTTCATGATTATGTATTTAACCAAATCGAGTGAGTATTCAGATTCAATTGAGAAAATCTGCCGGACGTCAGCCTGTCCGATTTTTTTCATATGTTCTTTACTTGCTATATTCAGAATTAACAAAATAAAAGAATATTTTATCGATCATATATGAAAAGTATATAGAGAATTCACAGAATCGTCAATAAATAAGTCTTTTCATAAAACCGTATTTTTGTTATAATACTATGACAAAAGGTTACATAAATATTACAGGCAGAGGAATGATATATGTTATATATAGGAAATCACACAAGTTCTTCCAAAGGATACCTGGCAATGGGAAAACAGACACTTGCAAATGGAGGTAATACCTTTGCGTTTTTTACCAGAAATCCAAGAGGTGGAAGGGTAAAGGATATTAATTTGCAGGATGTGCAGGAATTTCTGCAGCTTGCACAGGAGAATCATTTTGGAAAAATAGTAGCGCATGCACCTTATACGATGAATTGTGCCGGAGCGAAGGAGAATCTGAGAGATTTTGCCAGAGAGACAATGGCAGATGATCTGAAACGTCTGGAACTGACTCCGGGAAATTATTATAATTTTCATCCGGGAAACCATGTCGGACAGGGCGCAGAAACTGGTATTGCTAGGATTGCAGAGATTTTGAATGAAGTACTTACAGAAGAACAGAGCACTACAGTACTTCTGGAAACCATGTCAGGAAAAGGCAGTGAAATAGGTCGAAACTTTGATGAACTGCGCCAGATCATTGACAGGGTAGAACGAAAAGATAAGCTGGGTGTCTGTCTTGACACCTGTCATGTCTGGGATGGCGGATATGATATTGTAAATAACCTTGATGGGGTATTTACAGAATTTGACAGTGTGATCGGATTGGACAGATTAAAAGCAATTCATTTGAATGACAGTATGAATGGACTTGGCAGTCACAAAGACCGACATGCGAAGATTGGTGAAGGCGAAATTGGTCTGGAAGCTTTGGTACGTGTGATCAGACATCCTGCCACAAAAGGAATCCCATTTATTCTGGAAACACCGAATGATGATGAGGGATGGACTCGTGAGATTGCACTTCTCAGGAAAGAATACGAGGGAAAATAAAGATGAAAACATTGATTTTTAACGGTTCACCGCGAAAGAACGGTGAGACTGTATATATGATCCGAACTCTGCTGGAAGCCTTGGGTGGAGATTTTAAGGTGGTTGATGCGTATAGGGCAGATATCCGCCCGTGTATAGACTGCAGATGGTGTTTTGACCATGCAGGATGTGCAGTCAGAGATGAATGGCAGGAGATTCTTTCTTATATTGAAGAATGCGATCATATTATTATGGCGTCTCCGGTATATTTTGAGGAAGTTACGGGAATGCTTCTTGCAGTGATGAGCAGACTGCAGACTTATTTCAGTGCCAGATATATTCGCAAAGAGGAGCCTGTTCCGAAGAAGAAAACAGGTGCAGTTCTTCTTGCTGCAGGAAGTATCGGACCGAGGGAAAAAGCGGAAAGCACTTCAGAAATGCTTTTGCGTCAGATGAGCTGTAACAGTCTGGGAACTGTGTATGTGAACCGTACGGATAAAGTGCCGGTGAAAGACAGGGAAGATATTTTGTGTGAAATAAAAGAGCTGGCAGAGAAATTAAAGACTGTGAAAGGATGAGCGAAATGAAGAGAATAAAATACTTTATGATCATGGGAATGCTTCTGGCATCGATTGGACTTGCCGGATGTGGTAAGAAAGCAGAAGATGATATTACAAATAAAGAGATTTATCAGGATGATCTTGAACCATTGACTGAGGATGAACTTAATGAAATGGATGCAGATACTTCTGACGAAGATATGAAACAGATAGAGGAGCCTGATGAAGAGGGCACAGATAGTACAGATACTACAGATGCAACAGAAACTACAGATGAAACTGAGAATTCAGACACATCAGATGCAGCGAAATCTTCAGACAAAAATACAAAGGGTTCTTCTGATAAAACAGACACAGCAAATACAACAAAATCTTCAAAATAATTATAAAGATTAACTGGAAATCATAAAAAGCAGGATAAGATACAAAAGACCATGAAAAAAGCACTCATTTGCGGAGTGCTTTTTTTCGTTGGAAAAGTAATTCTATTTAGAAATTCTATTTGGAAAGAAGATTTTTAAGAAAGAACTTCGTTCTTAAGTTCGCCCCCATTCATAAATGCTTTCGCATTTTCCATAGTAGTTTCAGCGATATTAGTCAGTGCTTCTTTTGTAAAGAATCCCTGATGAGAAGTCATTACTACGTTCGGGAAGGAGAGCAGACGCTGAGTAATGGAACTCTGCAGAATACGCTCAGACATATCCTCGAATACAAAATCAGTTTCCTCTTCATAAACATCCAGTCCAACTGCGGAGAATTTATGATCACGGATTCCGGAGATCAGGTCTTCTGTCTTGATCAGACCGCCGCGGGAAGTATTTACAAGAACTACGCCATCTTTCATCTTGGCGATAGTTTTTTCATTAATGATATGTTTGGTTTCTTCTGTAAGTGGGCAGTGAAGGCTGATGAGATCGCTGGTTGCCAGAAGTTCATCCAGAGATACATATTCCAGATAATCCAGACTCTTGTTCGGGAAAAGATCGTAAGCAATAACTCTCATGCCGAATCCCTTGCAGATTTTTGCCATTGCCTGACCGATTTTACCGGTACCGATGATTCCGGCGGTTTTCTGATAGAAATTGAGACCCATCAGACCACTTAAAGAGAAGTTATTTTCGCGGCATTTGATATATGCTTTATGTGTGTGACGGTTTGCGGTAAGGGCAAGAGCCATGGCATGTTCTGCAACAGCTTCCGGAGAATATCCCGGAACACGCATAACTTTCATTCCAAACTTGTGGGCAGTTTCCAGATCTACATTGTTATAACCTGCGCAGCGCATAAGGACCAGTTTCACACCCTGAGCATTCAGTTCTTCAATGACAGGAGTGCTCAGATCTGCGTTTACAAACGCACAGATTGCCTCATATCCTTTTGCAAGAGAAGCAGTCTCTTCGTGAATATTTGCTTCGGTAAATTTAATTGTAATTCCCGGATAAGAAGGAAGAAGTTTCTCAAAAAATTCCTCGTCGTAGTTTTTTGTGCCATAAAATAAGATTTTCATAAATGTTAGCTCCTCTCTGGCCGTATACCTGTACGATATACTCACCGTGAAAATTGTAATATCAGTGGTTTACAAAATAAATCGAATAATGTTAAAATAATAACAATCTTTTGACGGTTCACATTATAACCGATTTACCCAAAAAAGAAAAGAGTATTTTGGATAAAAATTCTCAAGTATCTATAAAAATACAATTTGACAGAGTATGCAGACACTGTAAATAGGAAGTATATACTATGATTCATTATGAAAAGTATGTACAGAAAGAACAAAAGATATGCGGGATAGCAGAATGTTACAGATAAAAATTTATTTTTTATGTCATTGAAGTATTGAAGGATTTATTATGTTATAGGAACATTACAGAGTAAATGTCTATGATGTAATAAAATATGCTGCTGTCAACAATCATAAAAAATAATGCATTGACAGCAGCATGATCAAGGATCATAGTTATTATTTTCCAAGAGAATAAAGATCTTCATAAAATTCCGGATAGGAAATTTTAACGCAGTCTCCATCTTTAATAGTAAGTGTGCCGTCACAAATTGTTCCGGCTACGGCAAAGGACATAGCGATTCGGTGATCAAGATAAGAATTGATCTCAGCACCATGAAGTGGTTTGCCGCCGTGAATGATCATTCCGTCATCAGTTGGCTGGATATCAGCGCCCATGCGTTTCAGTCCTTCAGTTACTACTGCAATACGGTCAGACTCTTTTACTTTCAGTTCCTGGGCATCTTTAATAATAGTAGTTCCCTCTGCAAAAGCGGCCATAACTGCGATCATCGGGATTTCATCGATCAATGTCGGGATAATCTCGCCTTCAACAGTAGTTCCATGAAGATTGCTTGTACGGATCAGCAGGTCGGCAGTAGGTTCGCCTTCTGTACTTGTATTCAGAAGAGTAATATCAGCGCCCATGGCTTTGCATACACGAAGCATTCCGTCTCTGGTAGGATTGATACCTACATTCTTAAGAAGAATCTCGCTTCCGGGAGTGAGAAGTCCTGCTGCGATGAAGTAAGCAGCAGAAGAAATATCGCCAGGTACTTTAATCTCACGTCCATTCAGTACAGGTTCCGGTTCAATAGAAGCGGTCGTTCCCTGAGAAGTTACGTTTGCGCCAAAATAATTCAGCATGATCTCAGTATGATTTCTGGAAAGTACCGGTTCTGTAACACTGGTGATACCATCTGCATACATGCCTGCCAGAAGCACGCAGGATTTTACCTGTGCAGAAGCAACCGGTGACTGATAATGAGTGGCATGTAAAGGTTTTCCGTTGATACGTAAAGGGGCGCATCCGTTGTCTTTCAGACTTATGATATCAGCACCCATGGAAAGAAGTGGAGTCATGATCCTCTTCATCGGACGGGACTGAATAGAAGCGTCGCCATTTAATTCGCTTGTAAAAGACTGACCTGCCAGAATTCCTGAGATCAGTCTGGTGGTAGTTCCGCTGTTTCCAACATCCAGGATTCCAGATGGAGTGCTGAGTCCATGAAGACCCTTTCCATGGACAAGGATTTCAGAAGCGTTTCTTTCGATATGGATTCCCATTTTCTGAAAACAGGAGATAGTAGAGAGACAGTCTGCTCCTTCCAGAAAATGTGTGATCTTTGTAGTGTCCTGTGCAAGAGAACCGAACATAACTGCACGGTGGGAGATGGATTTGTCACCCGGTACAGTAAGTTCTCCTCTGAGATTTGTTTGTTTTTTTATTTCCATGTTTGATTCCTGCCTGTTTTATAATATTTCTGTATTTCTTTTCGGTTATTCAGCAATCTGCTTTTGACAAAATATTTTCGAAATGAATGTCAAAGGGGGATCTGTTTAGTTTACAGTTTAGCGCTCATAAACAATATAATTTCTCTTCTTGAGAAGTGCGGCACCTTTTTCCATAGAAGTTCCGTCATAGAATTCAATTTTGAGGACACCTTCCTCAAATTCACGGTTATGAATGATACCGATATTCTTAATACTGATCTTCTCCATTGCCAGAATAGTAGCAATTGTAGCGATACCACCAGCTTCATCTGCAATGTCCAGATACAGGACATAAGCTTTTTTTAGCAGACCGTTATCTACCACGTCAATGGAATCACGATAATCCCTGGAATTTGCAAACATCTGATACAGACTCTTGGAGTCCTTATTATCCACAAAACACTTGATCTGCACCAGCAGACGGATGTAGTCATCCAGTACATTGGAAATATTCTGATTATTCTCTACACAGATCTGCTCCCACATAATAGGAGAGGAGGAAGCAATACGCGTAATATCGCGGAAACCTCCGGCTGCAATCGTTTTCATATATTCCTGATCGCTGTCCAGCATATTGACAAGA
The DNA here is from genome assembly GCF_052063845.1 of Blautia sp. HCP3S3_D9. Taxonomy (NCBI): domain Bacteria; kingdom Bacillati; phylum Bacillota; class Clostridia; order Lachnospirales; family Lachnospiraceae; genus Blautia; species Blautia sp. HCP3S3_D9. The sequence continues at coordinate 29,335 of NZ_JBQHWS010000028.1, read as the reverse complement.
TTTACCAGTGCAGAAGCAATAATATGAGGCAGGTGGCTGACTCCGGCAGTAATGAAATCGTGTTCTTCGCTTGTAAGGACCATCGGGATCGCACCCAGAGAAGAAATCATTTCTGTAAACTCTGTCAGACGTTCCAGTGCAACCTCACCGCCGGGAGTGATGATATAGTAAGCATTCTCGATCAGACGGTCACTGGAAGCTTCGAATCCGGTTTTCTCGGAACCCGCCATCGGATGACCTCCGATAAAACGGGATTCCATTCCCAGACGTTCAACTTCTTTATGGATAATGCCTTTGACACTTCCCACATCTGTGAGGATGGTGTCAGGACCGATATTCTCTTTAAAATATTCCAGATATTTTACATTAAATTCTACAGGAGCACACAGAAAAATATAATCGCAGTTCTTAAAACGTTCATCATGTTCTTCGCACACTGCATCGATCATATTGCTGCTTACAGCTGTGGCAAGTGTTTCTCTATCCTGGTCATAGGCAAGGATTCGGTAATCTTCATGGTATTTTCGGATGGCCTTGGCAATTGATCCGCCAATCAGTCCGAGACCGATAAAACCGATAGTTTTCATAGTGGTTTTTGCATCCTTTCAGGTAACATTATTTGATATAATTCGTGTTACTGGGCGCAGAGCGAACAGTAACTAATTCGTAACTGCAAAAGTACGGAACAGTTACATGATTTCATAATTTACTATTTTAAAGGATATGATTTAAAAAGTCAATTCATACGGGCGCTTTTATACATAAATAATTTAACGTAACAAAGTAAATGTTGTATTGCAGATATTATGATCGCTTTCAGAACTCTTTGACCCGTTTGTAGAAAAGTAATAAGAATATTCATACAATCAACAACGATCATCTTTTACTGATATGTGCATATGAGATAAAATTCACAGTCAAAACCAGTAAAAAATACTGAAAATATATAAAATGCTCATCAATTTACAAGAAGTTCACAAAAAAAGATGTTAAAATTTCATAAAATACTTGAAAAATATAAAAAAATTTAGTAATATATAGCCATATCGTTGCTGCGGACATTACAGGCAGCATAATAAGTTACTGTGAACGAAGTGAACAGTAGCAATTAACAGACAAACAGGGAGGTACGCAACATGGATGTATTTAGAACTGACCGAATTAGAAATATAGTCCTTTTAGGTCATGGGGGCGCTGGCAAGACTACACTGGCAGAATCAATGGCTTACTTAGCAGGAATGACTAACCGTCTCGGAAGAGTAGAAGACGGAAACACAGTCAGCGATTATGACAAAGAAGAGATTAAGAGACATTTTTCCATTTCTACCACATTGATCCCGGTACCGTGGGATAAGGTAAAGATCAATGTGCTGGATACTCCCGGATATTTCGATTTCGTAGGTGAAGTAGAAGAAGCAGTAAGCGCAGCAGATGCAGCGATCATTGTAGTTTCCGGTAAAGCAGGCGTTCAGGTTGGAACACAGAAAGCATGGAACTTATGTGAGAAATATAAACTTCCAAGAATGATCTTTGTTACGGATATGGACGTAGATGATGTCAGCTACCGTAAAGTTGTAGAACAGCTCACAGAGCTCTACGGCAAGAAGATCGCACCACTTCATTTCCCGATCCGTGAAAACGGCAAATTCGTAGGATATGTAAATGTTGTAAAACAGGCAGGACGTAAATACATAGATAAAGGTAAGAAAGAGGAATGTGAGATTCCTGAATATCTGGATGAATATCTGGAGAAATATCATGATATCCTGATGGAATCTGTAGCAGAGACCAGCGAGGAATTTATGGATCGTTATTTCGAAGGTGATACATTCTCAGTAACAGAGGTTTCTGCAGCACTTGCAATGAACGTACAGGAAGCATCTATCGTACCTGTATGCATGGGCTCACCGATCAATCTTCGCGGTGTATCCAACTTACTGGATGATATCTGCGGATATTTCCCGAGCCCGGACAAACGTTCCTGCAACGGAATCGCTCAGAAAACAAATGAGATCTTCGAAGCAAACTACGATTTCACAAAAGCGAAATCTGCATATGTATGGAAAACAATCGCAGACCCGTTCCTCGGCAAATATTCTCTTATTAAAGTATGCTCCGGTGTTATCAAATCTGATGATACTTTAGTAAACGTAGAGAAGGGCGATGAAGAACGTCTGAACAAATTATATGTACTCGAAGGCTCCAAACCGATCGAAGTTCCTGAACTTCATGCCGGTGATATCGGTGCCATTGCCAAATTGAACAGCGTACAGACAGGTGACAGCCTTGCAACAAAGGCAAACCCGATCGTTTATGCGAAATCCGTTATTTCCACACCATATACCTGCAAGAGATTCAAAGCAGTGAAGAAAGGTGATGAAGACAAGATCTCCCAGGCACTGGCTAAGATGATGAGTGAAGATAAGACACTTCGCGTAGTAAATGACAGTGCAAACCGTCAGAGTCTTATCTATGGTATCGGCGACCAGCATCTGGATATCGTTATTAATAAATTGAAAGAACGCTATAAAGTAGACGTAGAACTGAGCAAACCGAAGGTTCCGTTCCGTGAGACTATCCGTAAGAACTCAGACGTTGAAGGCAAACATAAGAAACAGTCCGGCGGACATGGACAGTATGGACATGTTAAGATGCGCTTCGAGCCATCAGGCGATCTGGAGACACCTTATGTATTTGAGCAGGTTGTAGTCGGCGGTGCAGTTCCGAAGAACTACTTCCCGGCAGTTGAGAAAGGTCTGCAGGAATGCGTATTAAAGGGACCTCTGGCTGCATATCCGGTAGTTGGTGTGAAAGCTACACTTTATGATGGATCCTATCATCCGGTAGACTCCTCAGAAATGGCATTCAAGATGGCTACAGTTCTCGCATTCAAGAAAGGCTTCATGGATGCATCACCTGTACTTTTAGAGCCAATCGTATCTATGAAAGTAACAGTTCCGGACAAATATACCGGTGATGTTATGGGTGATCTGAATAAACGCCGTGGTCGTGTTCTTGGCATGAATCCTGATCATCAGGGAAATACGATCATCGAAGCAGATGTACCTCAGCTTGAGATTTATGGATATTCCACAGATCTGCGTTCCATGACAGGCGGAAGTGGAGAATTCTCCTATGAATTTGCACGCTATGAGCAGGCTCCGAACGACATTCAGGCAAAAGAAATCGAAGCAAGAGCCAGCAAGGTGGACAAAGTCGACGAATAAAAAAATAATAAGAGTAAATGTAATTACTGATCGAGCAGTAATTTGTGTCAGCGCTATGAATTAAGATGTAATGTATAAGAAATAAGAGAGGCAGGACATTTTGCAGAAATGTGAGATGTCCTGTTTCTTTGCGTTAAAATCTAAAAAAGAGCCATTTTTACCGCAAAAACCGCCAATACTGCGAAACGTTACATTGACAAACCGCCTCTGTTGAATTAAAATAAATTTTTAGATACAACAAAATGTTGGAGGAAGCATAGAGATGAAATACTTGTTTAAAAAGATCGAGCCTAAGTGGCAGGCGAAATGGGAAGAAAGCAAAGTCTTCGAAGCCAAAGATAACAGTGACAAACCTAAATTCTATGGCTTAGTAGAGTTTCCATATCCAAGTGGTGCAGGTATGCACGTTGGACATATCAAAGCATATTCCAGTCTGGAGGTTATTTCCAGAAAACGTCGTATGGAGGGATATAATGTACTTTTTCCGATCGGATTTGATGCATTCGGTCTCCCTACAGAGAACTACGCAGTAAAAACCGGAACACATCCACGTATCATCACAGATGAGAATATCAAGAGATTCTCCAACCAGTTAAAGAAAGTTGGATTCTCTTTTGACTGGAACCGTGTGATCGACACAACAGATGAAGATTATTACAAATGGACACAGTGGATCTTTCTGAAAATGTTCGAGAAAGGTCTTGTATTCAGAGACAGAACACTGGTTAACTACTGCCCGCACTGTAAAGTAGTCCTTTCCAATGAGGACAGCCAGGGTGGTAAATGTGATATCTGCCACAGTGAAGTTGTTCAGAAATCCAAAGATGTATGGTATTTAAGAATCACTCAGTATGCAGATAAACTTCTGGAAGGTCTGAAAGATGTAGATTATCCGGATAATGTAAAACAGCAGCAGATCCACTGGATCGGTAAATCCAAAGGTGCTTTCGTTAATTTTGATGTTGACGGAATCGACGAGAAACTTGAAATTTATACAACCAGACCGGACACCCTGTTTGGTGTAACTTTCATGGTAATCGCACCGGAGCATCCGATCATTGACAAATATGCAGACAAAGTTACAAACATGGACGAGATCGTTGCATATCGTAATGAGTGTGCAAAGAAGACAGAATTCGAGAGAACTCAGCTTGTAAAAGATAAAACAGGTGTTAGAATCCAGGGACTTGAAGGTATCAATCCGGTTAACGGAAAGAAAATCCCGATCTATATTGCAGATTATGTAATGATGGGATATGGTACAGGCGCCATCATGGCGGTACCGGCTCATGACCAGCGTGACTATGATTTTGCTAAGAAATTTGGCATCGATATTATCGAAGTTATCAAAGGTGGTGACATCTCCAAAGAAGCTTACACAGGCGACGGCGAGATGGTAAACTCTGAATTCCTGAATGGATATACAAAGAAGAAAGATTCTATCGAGCGTATGCTGGAAGAACTGGAGAAGAAAGGTATTGGTAAAGCCGGTGTTCAGTATAAGATGAAAGACTGGGCATTCAACCGTCAGAGATACTGGGGCGAGCCGATCCCGCTTATCCACTGCCCGAACTGTGGTGTTGTAGCAGTTCCGGAAAACGAACTTCCACTGCGCCTGCCGGATGTCAAAGACTTTGAGCCAGGTGAAGATGGACAGTCTCCACTTGCCAAGATTGATTCTTTCGTAAATTGCACATGCCCGAAATGTGGTGCAGCAGCAAAACGTGAGACAGATACCATGCCTCAGTGGGCCGGATCTTCCTGGTATTTCTTAAGATACACAGATCCGCACAACACAAACGCACTGGCAGACATGGACAAACTGAAATACTGGATGCCTGTTGACTGGTACAACGGTGGTATGGAGCATGTTACCAGACATATGATCTACTCCAGATTCTGGCATCATTTCCTGTATGACCTTGGTGTGGTAAATACACCGGAACCATACGCAAAACGTTCCATCCAGGGACTTATCCTCGGACCGGACGGAGAGAAGATGAGTAAATCCAAAGGTAACGTTGTTGACCCGCTGGATATCGTAGAAGAATACGGTGCAGATACACTTCGTACTTATGTACTGTTCATGGGTGACTACGGCGCAGCAACTCCATGGAGCGACAGCTCTGTAAAAGGCTGCAAAAAGTTCCTTGACCGTGTTGCAGGCCTGACAGATATCCTTTCCGAAGAATCCGTATCTGATGAACTGGAGATGAAACTCCACCGTACTATCAAGAAAGTTTCTTCTGATATCGAGAACCTGAAGTTCAACACAGCGATCGCCAGCCTGATGGCACTCCTCAACGAGATTACTGCAGAAGGACACTTAAGCAAAGATGATCTTACCATTTTCATCAAGCTTCTCAGCCCGTTTGCACCACATATTTGCGAAGAAATCTGGGAATTCATCGGAGGAGAAGGCTTACTGGCAGTTTCCGAATGGCCGAAATATGACGAAGGCAAGACCATTGCCAAGACAGTTGAGATCGGTGTACAGGTAAACGGTAAAGTAAGAGGAACCATCGTAATCCCGAACGGATGCGAGAAAGAAAAAGCATTTGAGATCGCTAAGGCAGATGAGAGAGTTGCATCCTTCCTGGAAGGAAAGAACCTCATCAAAGAGATCTATGTACCGAACAAGATCGTAAACTTTGTTGCGAAATAATAGAATAGAACAGCAGAAATTGCTGCGCAGGCAGTAATAGTAAGCAGTAAAAAAGGACGCAGAAAGAAGCGGAGAACGTTTCTGGCTGCGTCCTTTTTAGTGAAAATTTAACTAAGTCAAGTAAGCGTATTGTTTTGATTACGAATATCCGTTTGATTGTCTTGTGAAATATTTTGCTGAAAACGGTGTGGATAGTAGCTATATGGATTGGAGAGATACAATTACATATTTGCGTTACTTGCACAAATAACTGGTTTGTTGTAGTATTATGCTTAAATAAATCGAAAGGATTCGACATTGTTCGACATAAAACTATGATGAACGATCAGATGAAAAATGCAATAGAAAATATAAAAACAGTCTGCACAGAAGAGAACCTCTGGCAGGCAATTATCATATTTCAGAATTATCCTTTTTATACAGCATCCGGACTTCCGTTTCATTACACGTTGAAAACCGGACGAAACGGCGAACTGACCAGAAAACCCGAAACATACTGTGCGAATTTATTTGATTAGCATAAATTAAGTTTGCGAAGCAGACATCAGATTATTCAGGCAGCTGCTTACTGACATGATGGAAAGTCAGCGTAAACACGATTCCCTTAACAATGGAAGAGATCGTGATAGCCCACCATACACCATTCAATCCCATTCCTGCATGTGTCAGGATCATTGCCAGCGGAATTCGTGAGCCTGTCAGGATCACACTGATCGTACTGGATAATCTGGTACGTCCAAGTCCGGATAATGCGCCGACTGTCATCAGTTCAATAGACATAAAGACTTCACTGAATCCGATAATGACCAGATAATTGACAGCAGTATCCAGCGCTTCTTTTTCGTGGAAAAATAACCTGGCAATTGGCTCCGGAAGAAAGACAAAAGCTGCAGTGACAAACAGGCCCCAAATTGTAAGAACGCGAAATGACAGACTGTAACCTTTACGGATACGGTCTTTTTTTCGTGCCCCGTAGTTTTGGGCAATAAAAGCATTCAATGCTGAAGCAAAACCATCTGCAGTATTCCAGGATACGGATTCAATCTGTCCGCCAACACGCTGCGTTGCAATAGCGGCAGCACCATAGCCGGAAACCATACGGGTCAGGACCATGGAGATGAAACAGTAAATGCTTCCCTGTATAGCTGTGGGAAAACCGATTCTGAAGATGTGCTTATAATATTCTTTTGGAAAAACAGACAGCAGATTCAGATGCTGTAAAACATTTGGCTCCAGTCTGGAATGGCGGATACGCAGAACCATCACCACGAAAACCAGGATCTGCGAACTTACTGTTGCAACAGCGGCTCCGACAACTTCCAGTCGTGGAAAAGGTCCTACACCAAGGATCAGCAGCGGATCCAGGATCATATTTCCCGCAAGCCCGATGAAGTTTGCGAGAAGGGGAGTGCGGGAATCTCCCTGAGCAGTAGAAAGACCGGTCAGTGTCAGATTCAGGTAAGAAAAAAGGATCAATCCGCAGGTGATCAACGTGTAGGATTTGGCTGCGATATAAGTTTCTGTGTCTGTAAGATTAAAAAATCCCAGTAGAGGATGAATAAAAATAATACAGACAGCCGCAAACAAAATGCCAAAAAGCGCAGTGATCTGCAGGGAACTGGCAGCATAAGAACGTGCCTGGTCGTAATCTTTACGCCCGCATGCCTGGGCAGTATTTACCTGTCCGCCCATTCTTGGCAGGGATGCGAGTCCCTGGGAGAGCCAGACGTACATTCCGCCGACTCCCACGCCCGCAACCGCTTTTGCACCAAGCAGTCCGATCCATGCCATATCCATAATACTGTAAGCGGTTCCCAGCATAGAAGAAACCATGATAGGCAGAGCAAGCTCTGCCAGAGTTTTCAGGATCGGACCGGAAGTCAGATCCACAGTTTTTGCTTTACTCATTTGTAATAACCTTTTGCGCACCAATAAATGACATCTTAATTAAATCAAGTAAGTCTTTTGTTTCAATTGCGAATATTCGACTGACATAATTGGATGACTGATTTCTTATTTCAAAAATCACTTGTTGGCGTCGCTTGCCCCATTTATTATAATACTTTCGTAGTCCATTTACTGCAGTCCCATATCTGAGAAACCACATCGCGGTAAAACTCCGGTTCATGGCAGATCAGGAGAATACTTCCCTTATATTCGATCAGAGCCTGCTTCAAAGCTTCTTTGGCATCCACATCCAGGTGGTTGGTAGGCTCGTCCAGAAGCAGGATATTTGTTTCTTTGTTTACCAGTTTGCACAGACGCACCTTTGCCTGTTCACCACCGCTCAATACACGCACCTGGCTCTCGATATGCTTGGTAGTAAGCCCGCATTTTGCAAGAGCGGACCGTACTTCATACTGAGTATAAGACGGAAATTCCGCCCAGATCTCATCAATACAGGTAGTTTTGTTGTCTCCTTTTACTTCCTGTTCAAAGTATCCGATCTGAAGATTCTCTCCAAGTTCGCAGGAACCCTTTAAGGACGGGATCAGGCCGAGAATACTTTTTAATAAAGTAGTTTTACCGATACCATTGGCACCGACCAGTGCAATCTTATTGCCTCTTTCCATAGAGAGAGTAACAGGTTTGGAAAGCGGCTCATTGTAACCGATAACCAGATCTTTTGTCTCAAAAATATATTTGCCAGGAGTACGGCCATATTTAAAATGAAACTCCGGCTTCGGCTTCTCGGCAGCAAGCTCGATCACATCCATCTTATCCAGCTTCTTCTGTCTGGACATTGCCATATTTCTGGTAGAAACACGGGCTTTATTTCTGGCAACGAAATCTTTCAGCTCGCTGATTTCCTGCTGCTGGCGCCTGTAAGCAGCCTCAAGCTGAGCTTTTTTTACTTCATAAACTTCCTGGAAATGGTCATAATCACCGACATAACGGTTTAACTCCTGATTCTCCATATGATAAACCAGATTAATAACAGAATTCAGGAATGGAATATCATGGGAAATAAGGATAAATGCATTCTCATAATCCTGCAGATAACGTTTCAGCCATTCAATATGTTCCTCATCCAGATAGTTGGTAGGCTCATCCAGAAGAAGAATATCCGGTTTTTCCAGAAGCAGCCTGCCAAGCAGAACTTTGGTTCTCTGACCACCGCTCAGATCTGTAACATCACGCTCCAGTCCGATGTCAAGAAGTCCCAGTGCACGGGCAACTTCTTCCACTTTCGCATCAATTACATAGAAATCATGCATGGTAAGCGTATCCTGAATCGTTCCCAGTTCCTCCATCAGAGTATCCATCTCTTCTGGAGAAGCGGTACCAAGAGAATCACAGATCTCGTTCATTCGTTCCTCCATCTCAAAGAGATAAGAGAATGCAGACTTCAGCACATCACGGATAGACATCCCCTGAGAGAGGACAGAATGCTGATCCAGATAACCTACACGTACATTCTTCGCCCACTCAATCTTACCTTCATCCGGCATCAGTTTTCCGGTTACAATATTAAAGAAAGTAGATTTACCTTCTCCGTTGGCACCAACCAGTCCAATATGCTCGCCTTTTAACAGACGAAAAGACACATCATTAAAAATCGCCCGGTCCCCGAAGCCATGTGTCAGATGTTCAACATTTAAAATGCTCATAAAAAGAAATTCTCCTTTAATTGTTTGTATTGTTTATAATTATTCAGCATATGAAGATTCAAAAATCCATTGTCGAAAATGACTTTCCATGGATTTTGATTGATTTTTATGTGAAAGCTGTTGCCTGTGGTTAAACCTCAGTAACGCCCTTTAATGACGGTTCAGCCATGAGAGAGTAGTTCGTATAATAAACCACAAATCCAGGTTTCGCTCCTGCAGGTTTTTTTACCTGCTTCTTCTGAATATAATCAATCTCTACTTTCGGAGCCGTACGTCCTTTAGAATAATAAGCCGCAAGCTGTCCTGCAATCTCAAAGATATGATCCGGCAGTTCCCTGTCCTTAGACTTCACAACCACATGAGAACCAGCCATCTTCTTGGCATGGAACCACCAGTCATTTCCTGTGGCAAATTTAAAGGTCAGTTCATCATTTTGGAAGTTGTTTTTTCCTACATAAATATCATACCCATCCTCAGTCACATAATGGAACGGTTTGGATTTATTCTGCATTTTTTGACCCTTCTTACGGTCATAATGCTTCTTAATATAACCATACTCCATCAGCTCCTCTTTAATCTGCGCCAGGTCACTCTCAGCCAGAGCAATATCCAGAGCATTGGAAACAGACTCCAGATGCTCGATCTCACTGCGTGTATCCGCGATCTGTTCCGTCAGAGCCTCCTCTGTACGCTTCAGCTTTCCGTATTTATCAAAATATTTCTTGGAATTCTCCGCCGGAGTCATAGTAGGATCAAGCGGAATGGTGATCTCCTCATTCGTATAATAATTCAGAGCTTTAAACGATTTACATCCATCCTCCAGCCCATACCCATAAGTATTGATCAGCTCCCCGTAAACCTTATACTTATCCTTCTTTGCAGTATCCTTCATCTGCTTCTCCTGCAGAGTAAGTTTCTTACGGTTACGCTCCAGCGCAGTCTGCACGATCCTTCTTAAATCCGAAGACTTCTGATGAATACGTGTCAGCGTATTCTTCGTCGCATAATAAGTCTCCAGCATCTCCGAAACACTGCCAAACTCCACAGAATGATACTCCGGTCCATACTGCTGGAAAGGAAAAACTCCATATTCCACAGGTTCCTCTCCGCGGCAAACAATATTAGGCGTAAAATCACCCTCCACAACCTGATCTATCAGCCTGCGGAACGTATGATACAGATGAACCCTCGCCGTCTCATCCAGAGACTGCGCCGCATCACTACCATCGATCGAAGCACGGAAACAGATCTCCTCCGCAACAACAGGACTGATCCCCGTAAGAGAAGAATACACAGCTCTGGAAATATTGCACGGCTTATTGCACACAGTCTGAATAAACTCCTCCTCATTTACAGTCAGCGGATCCAGCTTATCCTGCGTCTTCGGAATAAAATACTCCCGCCCCGGAAGTACCTCACGCACAGAACTCATATGAGAAGAAACATGCTTGATACTGTCCAGGATCATATTCTGATCATCACAGAAAATAATATTACTGTGTTTACCCATCAGCTCCATGATCAGCACCTTCTTACAAGGATCTCCCAGCTCATTTAGATGCTCCAGCTCAAACATCACCACACGCTCCAGCCCCGGCTGCCTGATATCCGAAATCCTCGCACTTCCAATATGTTTACGTAACAACATACAGAAATTCGGTGCAGTCATAGGACTCGGCTTATTCTTAGAAGTAAAATAGATCAGTGGAAGAGAAGCACTCGCCGAAAGAAGCAGCCTGCACTGCCCATTCGCTCCCTTCCCCGTGATCAACAACTCATCCGCCTCCGGCTGCGCGATCTTATTAAACCGCCCGCCATCTAAATTCATATGCAGCTCCTTCACCATAGCCGCAATCGTAATACCATCAAAAGCCATATAAAAACACTCCTTTAACATAAAAATGATCGGTGACAGTAATCCTAAACACAAAAATCTAAACACCTGACAGTATAAATTTAAGAAAAAGAATAAAAATGAAAGCACCGTCTACGTCAGAAAGGCGAAGCCTTAGAGTTGACTAGCTTCCGAAACCGCGCCCCAGACCATTTATTTTATCCTGCGTCCTTTCTAAGTAGTATACCACACATTTCATACCGCCATCAACGAAAAAATGTTTGACTACAATTCTATAATGAACTATAATAGATCTGTATGTAAACCAGACCAGGAATACATACAGCGACACCAGTAAGACAGACAAAGAGAGAAAAACTATGATAAAAAGCATGACTGGTTTCGGCCGGGCAGAAGTCGTGACCAATGAAAGAAAAATAACCATCGAATTAAAATCTGTCAACCACAGGTACCTGGACCTCAGCATAAAAATGCCCAGAAAACTGAACTTCCTGGAGGGCGCCGTCAGAAACCTGATGAAAACCTACATCCAGCGAGGCAAAGTTGATGTATACATCACATATGAAGACTACACCATGAACAACGGAGCCCTCAAATACAACAAAGAGCTTGCATCCGAATACATCACCTGTCTGAAACAGATGCAGCAGGATTTTGGCCTTGATTATGACATCAAAGTCAGCACCCTTTCACGCTGTCCGGAAGTACTTGTCATGGAAGAACAGTCTGTTGATGAGGAAGCACTCTGGGGATTTATAGAGCCGCCGCTGCGTGAAGCATGCGAGAAATTCGTTCAGACACGAAATCTCGAGGGAAGAAATCTTGAGAAGGATCTCATCGAGAAACTGGACGGCCTCGAAGAGAAGGTATTACGGGTAGAAGCCCGCTCTCCGGAGGTAGTAAACGCTTACAGAACCAAACTGGAGGCAAAAGTGTCCGAACTTCTCGAGGATACCCAGATCGATGACAACAGAATTGCAGCAGAAGTCATTCTGTTCTCAGACAAGATTTGCAACGACGAGGAGACTGTACGTCTCCACAGCCATATCAAGAATATGAAGAAAATGCTCACAACAGAGCAGAATGGCATCGGACGTAAGCTTGACTTCATGGCACAGGAGATGAACAGAGAGGCAAATACCATCCTGTCCAAATCCAGCGATCTTGAGATTTCCAACATTGCGATCGATCTCAAGACAGAAATCGAGAAAGTCAGAGAACAGATCCAGAACGTAGAATAGAGGATACAGACTGTGGCAAAACTTATAAACATCGGTTTTGGAAATGTAGTTAATTCACAGAAAATCGTGGCAGTGGTAAGCCCGGATGCAGCACCGGTCAAACGAATGGTGCAGAGTGTCAAAGGAACCCGGTCACTGATTGACGCAACGCAGGGACGAAAAACAAAGGCAGTCATCATTACAAGTGATGATTATCTTGTGCTCAGTGCACTCCAGCCTGAGACTATCGCCCGTAGATTTGCGGAAATATATGAGAATGAGGGAGAGACCCATGAATAAAGGAATTTTAGTAGTGGTTTCAGGATTTTCCGGTGCAGGGAAAGGCACAGTAATGAAACGCCTTATGGAGAAATATGATGATTACGCATTATCTGTCTCCGCAACTACCAGAAATCCGCGTCCCGGCGAAGAAGATGGCAGAGAATATTTCTTCCGTACACGGGATGAATTCGAGAAACTGATCGAAGAGGATGCTCTGCTTGAGTATGCTCAGTATGTGGAGAATTATTATGGAACTCCGCGTTCCTACGTAGAAGAACAGCTTCAGGCGGGCAGAAATGTAATCCTGGAAATAGAAATCCAGGGTGCAATGAAGATCAAAGAAAAGATACCGGAGGCACTTCTGGTATTTGTAACTCCTCCGACAGTAGAGGAACTGGAACGCCGCCTTACAGGCAGAGGAACAGAAACTGCACAGGTGATCGCAGACAGACTTGCAAGAGCCGGTGAGGAAGCAAAGGGTATGGGTCAGTATGACTATATTCTTGTTAATGATACAGTAGAAGAATGCGTAGATCATTTGCACCAGATTATTGTAAGTGAACATTCCAGAGCATTCAGAAATGCAGAATTTATCGCAGATATTCAGGAGCAGACAAAGGCATTTCAGAAATAGCAGTATCAGGGGGATTCTGGCTGGCCGGGAAAGCAAAACGGCAGAATGCAGGTTCCCAGATGCATATAAATACTATTAAATCAATTATGCGGTGAATTGCCGCTTTAAAAGAAAGGAGAAAATACATGATACATCCGTCTTATACAGAATTAATCGAAGCAATCAATGAAAACAGTGAGGACGACGATACAACGATGTCCCTTAACAGCCGTTATTCACTTGTACTTGCTACAAGCAAACGTGCACGCCAGCTTATCGCAGGCTCCAAACCGCTCGTAGAAGGTGCAGCAGGCAAGAAACCTCTTTCTATCGCGATCGATGAGCTTTACAAAGGAAAAGTAAAGATCCTTGCTCCGGAAGAGAACGAAGAGGAAGAGTAGGCAGCTGTAACAGCTGAGGCTCAGGCAGCAGTTGAAACTTCCGAAGAAGCAGCTCAGACAGAAAGTGCAGCAACTGAGGAAACAACAGAAGCATAATACAATAGACGAACAAACGAGTGTGTCTGAGAATTACAGCAGTATATTTTCAGACACATTCTCTATGGGAGAATTTATGAAATTATTATTCGTATCATTAGGCTGTGACAAGAACCTCGTTGATTCTGAAGAGATGCTTGGACTTCTCACCAGCAACGGATTTGAAATCGTAGACGATGAGACAGAAGCAGAGGCAATCGTGGTAAATACCTGCTGCTTCATCAATGACGCGAAGGAAGAAAGTGTAAACACCATCCTTGAGATGGCAGAATACAAGAAAGCCGGAAGCTGTAAAGTTCTTATCGTAACAGGATGTATGGCACAGCGTTACAAAAATGAGATCATCGAGGAAGTACCGGAAGTTGATGCAGTACTTGGTACCACTTCTTACGGAGATATTCTTAAAGCGATCAATGAAGCAATGGAAGGAAAGCACTTTGAGGAATTCAAGGATATCGATTATCTTCCGGAAAAACTTGGAAAGCGTGTGCTGACAACCGGTGGACATTTCGGATATCTCAAGATTGCAGAAGGATGCGATAAGCATTGTACTTACTGTATTATTCCGAAACTTCGAGGCAAATTCCGAAGCGTTCCGATGGAACGTCTGTTGGAACAGGCACAGGAGATGGCGGAAGAGGGTGTAAAAGAACTGATCCTGGTCGCACAGGAAACAACCGTTTACGGAACTGATATTTACGGTAAGAAATCTCTGCATGTTCTTCTTAAAGAATTATGTAAGATCAAAGGAATCCGTTGGATCCGTGTACTCTACTGCTATCCGGAAGAGATTTACGATGAACTGATCCAGACCATGAAAGAAGAGAAGAAAATCTGCCATTATCTGGACCTTCCGATCCAGCATGCAAGTGACCGCATCTTAAAGAGAATGGGCAGAAGAACTACACAGGCAGAACTGGTAGCCATCGTAAACAAACTCCGTCAGGAAATCCCGGATATTGTACTTCGTACCACTCTGATCTCCGGTTTCCCTGGAGAAACACAGGAAGACCATGAAGAACTGATGGGATTCGTGGACGAGATGGAATTTGACCGCCTGGGAGTATTTACCTACTCACCGGAGGAGGATACCCCGGCAGCAACTATGCCTGATCAGGTTCCTGAGGAAGTGAAAGAAGAACGCCGTGATGAGATCATGGAACTTCAGCAGGAGATTTCCTATGATAAGGGAACGGACCGCATCGGACAGGAACTTCTCGTAATGATCGAGGGAAAAGTAGCTGATGAGAGCGCATACATTGGCAGAACTTACGGAGATGCACCGAAGGTCGACGGTTATATTTTTGTGCAGACAGGAGAGCTTCTTATGACAGGAGATTTCGCAAAGGTACGTGTGACCGGTGCACTGGAATATGATTTGATAGGAGAGTTGGCAGATGAATACACCGAATAAACTTACAGTAGCCAGAATGATTCTGGTACCATTTCTTGTACTGTTTATGCTTACAGGCTGGGGCGGTGATGCAAACCGTTATATTTCCCTTGCTATTTTCGTTGTAGCCAGCGTAACTGACTGGTTCGACGGAAAGCTTGCCAGAAAATATAATCTGGTAACAAATTTTGGTAAATTTATGGACCCTCTTGCAGATAAGCTGCTTGTCTGCTCTGCAATGATCTGCTTTATCGAACTGGATAAACTTCCGGCATGGATTGTCATCATCATTATAGGAAGAGAATTTATCATCAGCGGATTCCGTCTGATAGCGGCTGAGAATGGGATTGTAATTGCTGCCAATTACTGGGGCAAATTCAAGACGGTATCTCAGATGATCATGATCATTTTGCTGCTGATTGATCTGGGGGGCGTGTTTGACATTCTGGAGCAGGTATTTATCTGGCTTTCAGTAGCACTCACAATTATTTCCCTGATCACATATATTTGGCAGAATAAGAGTGTTCTGTCTATGCAGGATTAAAAAGGTATCTCTCTGCTGAACAGATAAAAGCAGAATAAGAGTGTCCTGTCCATGCAGGATTAATAAAAAGAATATTCGAACAGTATAATGTTGGGGTCAGGCTTTGACCTCAACATTTTATATATTCACAATTTAACCAAATTGCGGAGTAGATATTTGGTTATGAGCAAGTGGCGAAGCGGATGATTTTATCCGCCTGGCAGTATTTAAGAAATATTTAATTGACTTATTGCTTTGCTGGTTATAAAGTGTCAGTATACAATGCATGCGAAAGCAGAAAGGAAGCAAAAAACATGGTTACAGAATTAATTGCAGTAGGAACCGAGATCTTACTTGGAAATATCGTAAACACAAACAGTGCCTATTTGTCAGAGAAATGTGCAGAGCTTGGTCTTGCAGTTTATTACCAGTCCGTAGTAGGTGACAATCCGGACAGAATGAAGAGTGTGATCAAAACGGCGCTGGACCGTTCCGATGTGATCATTCTTACAGGCGGTCTCGGACCGACAGAAGATGATCTGACAAAAGAAATCACAGCAGAAGTAATGGGATTTCCACTTGTAGAAGATGCTCATACAAAAGAACTGATGGAAGCATATCTGCAGGAATATGAGAAGAATCATCCGCAGCGCCGCATCACAAAGAACAACTACAAACAGACTATGGTACCGAAAGACTCTATTGTCATGGACAATCACAATGGTACAGCTCCTGGTCTGATCATGGAGAAGAAAGGCAAGACAGCCATCCTGCTTCCGGGACCTCCAAACGAAATGATCCCGATGTTTGAAGAATCTGTATATCCATACCTGCGAAAAAAACAGCCGGAGATCATCTATTCACGCATGGTAAAGATCAGCGGTATCGGTGAAAGCCAGGTAGCAGAAGAAATTCAGGATCTGATCGAGAAGCAGACGAATCCGACCATCGCTCCATATGCAAAGACAGGTGAAGTACATTTAAGAGTCACTGCAAAAGCAGAAAATGAGAAAAAATGCAAAGAAATGATCAAGCCGGTTGTCCGTGAATTAAAGAAACGCTACGGTAAGAATGTTTTTGCCACAAAAGAGGACAAGACTCTGGAAGAAGCAGTTGTAGATATTCTGAAAGAGAAACATATGACTTTATCTCTGGCCGAGTCCTGCACAGGCGGTGCAGTTGCAGCCCGCATCGTAAACGTACCGGGAGCTTCCGATGTGCTGATGTGCGGTTATGTGACCTATACAAACCATGCAAAGAGAAAATGTCTCGGAGTAAAGAAGAGTACACTGAAGAATGAGGGTGCTGTTTCAGCCAAATGTGCCAAAGAAATGGCAAAAGGCGGCGCAAAAGCAGCGGAGGCAGATGTATGCCTTTCTGTAACCGGACTTGCAGGTCCTGGCGGTGGAACAGAAGAGACACCTGTAGGAACCGTATTCATGGGATGCACCTGCGCCGGAAAAACCACCACAAGAGAATTCCATTTCACAGGTAACAGAAGCCGCATCAGAGGTCAGGCGGTTGCCCAGGCGTTGACATTTATCCGCGACAGTCTGTTAGAAAGTGTTTGAAAAAGCATTCCCGCAATCTACACGCCCCACTTTGCAGAAAGCCTTTTTCAAACATGCTTTAGAGTACATTGCGAAAACAGAGGAAAAGACTTTGTTTTCAGCAGATGTACTCTTTTTATTTGGCAGGTACAATTGTGGGTTTGTTATGGCACTTCTCTGTTATTTCATCATCTTCATAAGATTAACGATCTTATCCAGCTTCTGAGCTTCCTGCGGGGATTTTCCCATCTTCAGAACTTCAATGATCGTAGAGATTTCATTTGCATTAAAATTCAATCCACCCTTTTTTCCCTGTGCTGCTGCATTCATAAGAAAAGGCAGCATGTCATTTGCCCCTTTGTTACTTCCCTGAGCCGCCAGATTCTGGAGCATATCCAGCTTGGAGCGGTCCATCCCTGCAAGGCGTGGGTTATTACGCCAGTCATCATTCATTTGCATCCTCCTTTTTGTTGTTATCAGGCTGTTTCATCAGCTGAAGCATCTGAACCATTGCCATCATATTTACCATCTGATTTAATTTATCCCTGCTTGGTCCATAACAAAAGCTGCGGATGTCATTGATCATGTCCATAGGATCCTGAGCAGGTATACTCATTGCACTTAAACTGCTTTCGGAGTCTGATCTGCCGAAAATAGAAACTGTATTAAGCAGTTCAGCAGCTTTTTCATAAACAGAGAAGATCTGCTGTCCTTTAGGCGGTAGATAGGGAATGGCAGCCTTTATCAGCTGACCGCGGTCTGAACTGACCATCTGATCCAGCAAAGTCTGAGCAATATGATCATCATTCATAGGATCTGCTTCCATTTTATGATTTTTATTAACAGGATATGACGGAGAAAAGGATTCTGACATATAATAAATTATAGAAAATGGAAATTGGAGAATAAAAGAATGAAACCGGAATCCGATGAAAATAAAGAAAAGCTGGTCATGGACGGAAATGCTTTTTATGAAATAGATATGGAATGTGTCAGAAATAAAAACAGGCAGAAAAACAGAAATACACAGTTAAAAAATAATTCTATAAACAGGAAGAAAAAACAAAACTAATTAGTGCGCAGTGGCCGACATCCCGAAAAAAGGCAGAGGGAACGGCCCTCTGCCTGAATGAAATGGTTATCAGCATCCACATCCGCAGCCATTGCCGCAGAGCAGAAGCAGTACAATGATGATCCAGCAGCTGTCGCCGTTGCCACATCCATTGTTACATCCGCATCCGTTATTGCCGCACAGACACAGTAAGATAATGATCCACAGGATATTGTAGCAGGAGTTATTTCCGCAGGAAAGTCCCCAGCCGTTATTGCATCCGTTGTCGCATCCGCAGCCATTATTATTGCATCCACATCCGCCTCTGTCTTCTCCGCATCCGCAATTTGTAGCAGCTAAGTCACTCATGTTAAATCCTCCAGAATTTCTTTACACTCATATCATATGTGTGGATCTGAAATGTGTTACAGCCAGCGGCGAAAACAATACTTTTTCACAGAAACAGCCATTTGTTCGAGAGAAACAGCTGAAAGGTTTTGTAAATCAGCGTAATGGGAAAGGGAAGAATTGGCAGTTTTCACAAGTTGACAATAATATATGAATCGGATATAATATGACTTGTAACAAATCTGTAATGATTGAGAAAGAAATGCAACAATAACCCAATTAAAACGTAAAACAATGTGTAAAAGCGAAGAGAGGAAACGGGGAATAAAAATGAAGAAACATGGGAAGCTATTGTTAAAGTATCTGCTCCTTTTTGTAATAACCGTTTTTGTACTGGGCTGTGTTAGTGTATCCGCGGCAACGAAAACAGGATTTGTGACCCAGAATGGCAAAACTTATTACATAAACAAAGACGGCTCCAAGCAGAAAGGATGGCTGGAGCTTAACGGAAAGAAATATTATTTCAACAAGAGTACAGGTGTACAGGTAAAAGGCTGGGTAAAGGACTCCAGCGGAAAAGCGATCAGATATTTTACCAGTGGTGCGGGATACATGGTGACTGGATTTATCACAGACTCCAATGGAAATACCCGCCATTTTGATGAGAAAACAGGCCTTATGACAAGAGGCTGGCTCACAGACTCTGATGACTACAAATACTATTTCTACAGCGGCTCAGGCGTTATGGCAAAGGGCTGGGTAGAGAACAAACAGGAACAGAAGAGATATTTCAGTCAGAGCAATGGACGTATGTGTACAGGCTGGACAAAGAGTACTGCAGGAAACTACAGATATTTTAAACCATCCAATGGAATCATGTACGTGGGACTTGAGAAAGTTGGTTCTGATTATTATTATTTTTCAAAGACAACAGGTGTCCGTTATCAGAAAGGTTTCGGAACAGTAGGAAGTAAGAAATACTATTTTGACCCGTCAGACGGTAAGGCGAAGATCGGATGGCTGACATTGGACGGAAAGAAGTATTATTTTAATGAATCCGGTGTTATGCTGGCAGGCACGATCGCCTCTATTGACGGAACTACATATCTGTTTGATTCTGATGGTGTGGCGGCTAAGACATCTTCCAACTATCAGATTGGAAGTGACGGATATGTCAAGGTTTATGATGCAAAGAATAACAAAAACTATTATATGGAGAAGCAGTTCGTGCAGCATCCGGGAATTGCCGATGGAACAGTATCCGATCTGGATCTGCTTGCAGCAGTATGTGATTCAGAAGCCGGTGATCAGGGACTTGTAGGAATGGAAGCGGTTGCCCTTTGTGTATTGAACTGTACGATTGATGTAGACAAAGATTTCCCATCACAGATCCGTTATGTCGTATATCAGGGAAAACCGACCCAGTATGCAGTTGTTACAGATGGAGCACTGTTAAAGAGACTGAACGGTCAGTTTGAAGACAGGACCAATGCTTATGCGGCAGCAAAGGCAGCAATGGAAATCTTTAATAATTATGTAAATCGTGGTACAAAAAGAACACTTCCGGGATTTTCGACAAAGGATTTCAATTATAAATACTTTATGACTCCGGCGGCATTCCGGGCGCAGAATCTTAATTTCAGCAAACTGGAATATGAGCAGTATAAGGGACATGTGTTCTTTGTAGACTGGATCGTAGGATAAAAAGAATAAGAATGAACAGAGCGATACATTAATGCTTTAAGTTGATAAAATACAGCGGAATCTATGTTAAATTCCTTGACAAATAAAAATTGTATTTGTATACTTGCAGATATATGATGATGTCAGGATCAAAAGGTATTTTGTTCCTGACCTGATATGAAAAAGCACAGATGGGAAAGAGTAACATAAGGAAAGCAGACAGAGAGCAGCCG
The DNA here is from genome assembly GCF_052063845.1 of Blautia sp. HCP3S3_D9. Classification (NCBI taxonomy): domain Bacteria; kingdom Bacillati; phylum Bacillota; class Clostridia; order Lachnospirales; family Lachnospiraceae; genus Blautia; species Blautia sp. HCP3S3_D9. The sequence continues at coordinate 8,584 of NZ_JBQHWS010000028.1, read as the reverse complement.
GCAGGTGAGAGGCGCATGGGGAACTTGTGTGAATACCTCCCGGAGCTCTGTACCGAACACTCTGGAAACATCACACAGGTAAGTAGGCTGCAGCGGAGTGGCATCCGTTAACATGCTTAAGTAACAGGGAGAATTGTTGTTTCTTACAACAATGGCATGGCTTGTTACTTATGGAGGCAGAGAATGCGAGTTTTCTGTGAATTTAGGTGGTATCGCGGGACCCGGTTCTCGTCCTAAACGGACAGGAACCGGGTTGTTTTATTTTATAATGAGGAGGAAACAAACAATGACAGTTTGGGACGAGCTGAAAGCCCGTGGTCTGATTGCCCAGGTAACAGACGAAGAAGAGATCAAAGAAATGGTAAATAATGGAAAAGCCACATTTTATATCGGCTTTGACCCTACCGCAGACAGCCTTCATGTGGGACATTTCATGGCGCTCTGCCTGATGAAACGTCTGCAGATGGCGGGAAATAAACCAATCGCATTATTAGGCGGCGGAACCGGTATGATCGGTGACCCGTCCGGAAGATCTGATATGCGTCAGATGATGACAGTGGAGACCATTCAGCACAACATTGACTGCTTCAAGAAACAGATGGAGCGTTTTATCGACTTCTCAGACGGCAAGGCATTAATGGTAAACAATGCTGACTGGCTGATGAACTTAAACTATGTAGAAGTTCTTCGTGATGTTGGACCACATTTCTCTGTAAACCGTATGCTCTCTCACGAGTGCTACAAACAGCGTATGGAACGTGGACTTACATTCCTTGAATTCAACTACGTGATCATGCAGAGCTACGACTTTTACATGCTGTATCAGAAATACGGCTGTACTATGCAGTTCGGTGGTGATGACCAGTGGGCAAATATGCTTGGCGGTACAGAGCTGATCCGTCGTAAACTTGGTAAAGATGCTTATGCAATGACTATCACACTTCTTCTGAATTCCGAAGGAAAGAAGATGGGTAAAACTCAGTCCGGTGCTGTATGGCTTGATCCGGAGAAAACTTCTCCATTCGACTTCTATCTGTACTGGAGAAACGTGGATGATGCAGATGTTATCAAATGTATGCGTCTTCTTACATTCCTTCCATTAGAAGAAATCGACGAGATGGCTAAATGGGAAGGAAGCCAGTTAAACAAAGCAAAAGAAATCCTTGCATACGAACTGACAAATCTGGTTCATGGCGAAGAAGAAGCAAAGAAAGCACAGGAAGGCGCAAGAGCACTTTTTGCAGGCGGCGCTGACACTGCACATATGCCGACTACAGAGCTGACAGATGAAGATTTCTCAGAAGAAGGAACGATCGACCTGATCTCCATGCTTGTAAAAGCAGGAATGGTTCCGACACGTTCCGAAGGACGCCGTGCGATCGAGCAGGGTGGTGTTTCCATTGATGGTGAGAAGATCACAGATGTGAAACATGTAGTTGCCAAAGATGCACTTACAGGCGAAGGTGTAGTGCTGAAAAAGGGCAAAAAGAAATTTAACAAAGTTCTGGCAAAATAATATATAATATAAGAAATGCATGAAATGGTCCGGCGGTAAAAAGACGTTATGTTTTTGGAAATCGGACAGAATATGTATAGAGGATTATAAAAAATATCAGGATGTGCGGAGTATTTCCAAACAGATTCTTATGGAGTCTGTCAGAGAAATATCTGCATATCTGATTCAGGAGGAAAAGGTTATGAAGAAATACGGAGTAAACGAACTTCGTCAGATGTTCCTCGACTTCATGGAGAGCAAAGGACATCTGGTAATGAAAAGCTTTTCCCTGGTACCACAGGGAGATAAGAGTCTTCTGCTGATCAACGCAGGTATGGCTCCGCTGAAACCATATTTTACAGGTGCTGAAATCCCGCCGAGAACAAGAGTAAGTACCTGCCAGAAATGTATCCGTACAGGTGATATCGAGAATGTAGGTAAAACCTCACGTCATGGTACATTCTTTGAAATGCTTGGTAACTTCTCATTTGGTGATTACTTCAAAACAGAAGCGATCCACTGGTCCTGGGAATTCCTTACAGAAGTAGTTGGTCTGGACGCAAACCGTCTTTATCCGTCTGTATATCTGGATGATGATGAAGCATTCGACATCTGGAACAAAGAAATCGGAATCCCGGCTGAGAGAATTTTCCGTTTCGGAAAAGAAGACAACTTCTGGGAGCATGGTGCTGGTCCTTGCGGTCCATGTTCAGAGATTTATTATGACCGTGGAGAGAAATACGGCTGTGGCAAACCTGACTGTACAGTAGGATGTGACTGCGACCGTTACATGGAAGTATGGAACAACGTATTTACTCAGTTTGAGAACGACGGTAACGGAAACTATACAACACTGAAACAGAAGAACATTGATACAGGTATGGGTCTGGAACGTTTGGCAGTTGTTGTTCAGGACGTAGATTCTATCTTTGACGTAGATACTATTTGCGCACTGCGTAACCTGGTATGCGAGATTTCAGGAAAAGAATATGAGAAGAATTATAACGATGACGTATCCATCCGTCTGATCACAGACCATATCCGTTCTGCAACATTTATGATCTCCGATGGTATCATGCCTACAAACGAAGGTCGTGGATATGTACTCCGCCGTCTGATCCGTCGTGCAGCACGTCACGGACGTCTTCTTGGCATCAAAGGTACTTTCCTTGCGAAATTAAGTGAAGAAGTGATCAATGGTTCCAAAGCAGGATATCCGGAACTGGAAGAGAAGAAAGAATTCATCTTCAAGGTTCTTACAAACGAAGAAAACCAGTTCAATAAGACTATCGATCAGGGTCTTCGTATCCTTGGCGAAATGGAAGATGCAATGAAAGCAGCAGGAGAGAAAACACTTTCCGGCGAAAATGCATTCAAATTATATGATACTTATGGATTCCCGATGGATCTTACAAAAGAGATCCTTGAGGAAAAAGGTTATGACATCGATGAGGAAGGTTTCCAGAAATGTATGGAAGAGCAGAGAAACAAGGCTCGTTCTGCACGTGAAGTAACCAACTATATGGGTGCTGACGCAACTGTATATGATGATATTGATGTAAACGTTACAACAGAATTCGTAGGATATGATCATCTTACCTTTGATTCAAAAGTAACTGTTCTTACAACAGACACAGAGATCGTTAACTCCCTGATGGAAGGTCAGAAAGGAACAATCTTTGTAGAGCAGACTCCATTCTATGCAACTATGGGTGGACAGGTCGGTGACACAGGTGTGATCGAAACTGCAAACGGTAAGTTCGTAGTAGAAGATACGATCAAACTCCGTGGCGGCAAATTCGGTCATGTAGGTCATATGGAATCCGGTATGATCTCCACAGGCGAAACTGTTTCCCTGAAAGTAAATGAAGCTGCAAGAAGAGACACTGAGAAGAATCACAGTGCAACACATCTTCTTCAGAAAGCATTAAAGACAGTCCTTGGAAGCCATGTAGAACAGAAAGGTTCTCTGGTAACACCAGACAGACTTCGTTTCGACTTTGCTCATTTCCAGGCTATGACAGCGGAAGAGATCGCAGAGGCAGAAGCACTGGTAAACAAAGAAATCCAGGCAGGTCTTGAAGTCCGTACAGATGTTATGGACATCGAAGAAGCTAAGAAATCCGGAGCAATGGCTCTGTTCGGAGAGAAATATGATCAGAAAGTACGTGTCGTATCTATGGGTGACTTCTCCAGGGAACTCTGTGGTGGTACTCACGTAGCAAACACAAGCAACATTATGCTGTTCAAGATCGTTTCCGAATCCGGTATCGCAGCAGGTGTTCGCCGTATCGAAGCTCTGACAGGCAATGGAGTTCTGGAATACTATAAGAAACAGGAAGAACTGCTTCACGCAGCAGCAAAAGCTCTGAAGGCAAATCCTGCAGAAATCGTAGAGAAGATCGGACATCTTCAGGGAGAAGTAAAAGCACTCTCCAGTGAAAACGAATCCTTAAAGAGTAAACTGGCTCAGGGTGCTCTGGGAGATGTTATGAATAAAGTAGTAGAAGTCAAAGGTGTGAAGCTCCTTGCCGCAAAAGTAGACGGAGTTGACATGAACGGACTTCGTGACCTTGGCGATCAGCTCAAAGGCAAACTTGGTGAAGGTGTTGTCCTTCTGGCTGCAGTAAACGGTGAGAAAGTAAACCTTCTTGCTATGGCTACAGATGCTGCACAGAAAGCAGGCGCTCATGCAGGTAACCTGATCAAAGCGGTAGCAGCGATCGTAGGCGGTGGCGGCGGCGGACGTCCGAACATGGCTCAGGCCGGCGGAAAGAACCCGGCCAAAGCTCAGGAAGCTGTAGATGCAGCAGCAGGAATCCTTGAAGGTCAGCTGAAATAATAAGGGACTGCTTTTGTTCGTTTAAATTCTCCAGAAATAAGAGTGGATTTTCAACAAAATAGTGACAGATAGACAAGATTCAAATTTCTGCAAAATTTAACCAAAAAGATGTTGACGAACACACCGGCAATGATATATAATATCACTTGTGCAAGAAAAATACCCAGACAGTTGTATTTTAGCACAATCTACAACTGGAGGGAGGTTAGGTGTGAGTCTATGTCAAACGTAATCGTAAAAGAGAACGAGACTTTAGATAGCGCTCTTCGCAGATTCAAGAGAAGCTGCGCAAAAGCAGGAATTCAGCAGGAAATCCGCAAAAGAGAGCATTACGAGAAACCAAGCGTTCGTCGTAAAAAGAAATCTGAAGCCGCAAGAAAACGTAAATATAATTAATTGTGCGCAAAAATCCCTGACAGTTTGTCAGGGATTTTTATCATAATGGAGAAATAAGCCGAAATTCCATTGCCACAGGCAATCTGGAATGAAATTTGACATTGTTACTGAAAATAAAATGAACAGTAACGCATATTTGATTCAGGTACAGTAACAAAAATGTACTTATGAATCGGTCAGGGGAAGGAAATAATCTTGAAAGCAGAGAACAACAAAAGACTGAAAGAAAAGAAAAACTGGATCCTGTTACTGTTAAAGAAAATTGCCAAGCTGCTCTTTAACAGAATCTTTTATGTGGCAGTAGCTATTTTGGTTCAGTTTGGCTGGATCATGATGATGGTACTGCGTCTGGCGACTTATTCCAGATATGTAGATATCCTGCTTAAGCTGGCAGGAGTTGTGATTGTATTATGGATTCTGAACAAGGAGATTAATCCATCGTATAAACTGGCGTGGATCATACTGATCCTGGTGCTGCCAATCCTCGGAGTCGTTCTGTATTTCCTTTTCGGACGTTCCAGGATTGCCACGATCATGCAGCAGCATTTTGAACAAAGGATTGAGGAAAGCAGGGATTATCTGCAGGATCGGCCTGAGACAAGAGAGAGGCTGGAAGAGATGAATCCGTCAGCTGCGATCCAGTCCAGATATATTTCGGATAATTCCAGATTTCCGGTTCATGAGAATACCACAGCAGAATATTTCCAGGTAGGAGATGATATGTTTCCGATGCTTGTCAGGGAATTGAAACAGGCGAAGAAATATATTTTTATCGAATATTTCATTATTAATGATGGCGTGATGTGGCAGACTATCCTTCATATTCTGGAAGAGAAAGCAGCAGAAGGCGTAGATGTCCGCCTGATCTACGATGGATTTGGGTGTCTTACCACACTTCCGCATAAATATTATGAAGAACTCCGTGCCAAGGGGATTTCCTGTCAGGTGTTTAACCCGTTCCGTCCACTTCTGAATATCATTCAGAATAACCGTGACCACAGGAAACTTTGTATCATAGACGGATGGGTAGGATTTACCGGTGGTATCAATCTGGCAGATGAATACATCAATCAGAAGGAGCGGTTCGGTCATTGGAAAGACACTGCAGTAATGCTCAAAGGTGAGGCAGTCTGGAATATGACAGCTATGTTTCTTCATATGTGGGCGGTTGTAGGCAGATCTGATGAGAGCATTGATTATGAAGCTTATTTTCCGCACAAATACCATGAAGAAGAATTTGAGAGCGATGGATTTATTCAGCCATTCTGCGATACTCCGCTGGACGAGGAGATCGTTGGCGAGAATGTATACCTGAACATTATTAATAAAGCCAAGAAATATGTGTACATTTGTACACCATATCTGATCATTGATAATGAGATGATGACAGCTCTGTGTCTGGCAGCTAAGAGTGGGGTAGATGTCCGTATTATGACTCCTGGAATTCCGGACAAGAAACTGGTATTTCTTCTGACTCAGTCCTACTACAAACAGTTGCTGGAAGCAGGTGTAAAAGTCTATGAATACCAGCCAGGTTTTCTGCATGCGAAATCTTTTGTGTGCGATGATGAGATCGGCGTGGTAGGAACTATCAATCTGGATTATCGAAGTCTGTATCTTCACTTTGAAGATGGTGTATGGATTTATAAGAACAGAGTGATACAGGATATCAAGGACGATTTTGTCCAGACAATGGAATACTGTCGTCCTGTAGAGCTGGAATTCTGTCTGAACAGAAATATAGGGGTGCGTATGATGCAGAATATCTTCCGCGTGTTTGCTCCGATGCTGTAAGTGAATTATAAAAAATAGGTGTAATGTATAAATATGAAAAGATATACATTACATCTATTTTTATGTAAATAAATAAGAAAAGCCAAACCAGCTCATGGATGACCTAAAATGAAGAAATAGTAGTCAGGGTCATCATCAAACCAGTTTATAAATGACTTAGATTGTATTTGCAGGATCTTTTTCAGCAACAGGATATACAGGCATATTTTCTAAAAAATGTTTTTATAATAGAATAGAATATATCTGCCGGAGCGAAAATATGGTAAAGAAATGGATTTCATTAATATGTGCATGTATCATATCACTTATCATGCTTCTGACACCGCTGGCAGTCAGAGCACAGAACAATTCTACAGATGAAACGATACAGGAAAACAGCAGCCAGCAGCCAGAGACTGCAGACCTGATCCAGGCACCGTCCGGAATTCTGATGGAAGCTCAGACAGGGACTGTCATTTACCAGAAAAATCAGGACACCAGACGAAGTCCGGCCAGTATTACGAAGATCATGACATTGATCCTGATCTTTGATGCACTGGAAAAAGGAAATTTGAAAATGGACGACGTTGTAACAACCAGTGCCCATGCCAGGTCCATGGGAGGTTCTCAGGTATTTCTGGAAGAAGGCGAAACACAGACAGTGGAAACCCTGATCAAATGTATTGTGATCGCTTCGGGAAATGATGCCAGTGTAGCTATGGCCGAGCATATCTGCGGCAGTGAGCAGGAATTTGTCCGTCACATGAATGAGCGTGCAGCAGAACTGGGAATGGAAAACACCAGTTTTGAAGACTGTTGCGGCTTGACGGAATCCACAAATCATTACACGACAGCCAGAGACATCGCAATTATGAGCCGTGAGCTGATTACAAAATATCCAAAGATTCTGGAATATTCCTCCATCTGGATGGAGAATATCACTCACGTAACCAGACAGGGTTCCAGTGAATTCGGGCTTACAAATACCAACAAACTGATCCGCAGCTATGAGGGATGTGTCGGCCTGAAAACCGGCAGTACCAGTATTGCCAAATACTGTCTGAGTGCGGTAGCAAAGAGGAATGGAATCACCCTGATCGCAGTAGTAATGGCTGCTCCCGACTATAAAGTCCGTTTCAAAGATGCCGCATCCATGCTCAACTATGGCTTTTCCAAATGCAGTCTCTACATAGACAAAAAAATGCAGGCGCTTCCGGAGGTACCGGTCAGAAAAGGAAAAGAAAAAACAGTCCCCCTCACTTATCAGAAACAATTCCAGTATCTCAGCACCGATGGACAGAATATTTCTGATGTAAAAAGAAAACTTCGCATTCATCGCGAAGTAGATGCACCGATAAAAAAAGGCAGCAAAGCGGGCGAAATGATTTATTCTGCTGGGGACAGAGAATTAGGCAGAGTAGATATTTTATACGACAAAACTGTGCCGAAAGCGACTTATATGGATGCATTGAAGACGGTATTGGAAAATTTGTAAGTTGCTGTTTTAGAGCGTGTTTGAAAAATCATTCCCGCAATCTGCACGCCCCACTTTGCGGTATATTTTGCCCGAATTCGGTTGTCGTAGAAGGGTGATAATCCTGCGAAGCATATTGCCGGGTATGGAAAGATTGCTATAATATTGTTACTGAGAACGGAGTGAACAGTAGCCTGATGTTTGCAGTTGCAGATGCTGTGCGAATATTATTGTTTACTATATCAGGCGTTGTATGATAAACTGTTTTTACAGACATCAGGTCAGGGGCGGAATGAGCAAGGAGCAAAGCACATGATTTTATCTGCCTGACTAGATTTTTAAGGAGAAAAGTATGAACCAAAAGAGAAAGACACCTTTTAGGGAAAGTGGACACAAGGAAAAATCCGCAAGACCGGAACATCTTCAAAAAGCGATCGTGCAGGAAAGAGCACGGAAACGCAGAAGTTTTCGTCTGAAACCACAGGTTAAGATTGGCGGAATCATCATTCTGGTACTATTGCTTGTATTTTCAGGAAGCATGATTTTTTTGTCCGGTAAAAAGACTGGCAGTGGAAATGCAAGGGAAGTATTATCTGCCAAAGCA
>NZ_JBQHWS010000027.1:0-35725 GCF_052063845.1 Blautia sp. HCP3S3_D9 | reverse complement strand
AAGACTCTTGGTTAAGCCAGCAGGACAAGAGTTCCTTGTTTCTGCTGGTTTCTCTCGTTTTCTGCCATTATGAACCACCGACTTCTGGATAAGTTCTGGATGAGTTATGAATGGTATAATATTTTGAAAATCGTTCGACAGAATGTGACAATTATTCACTAATCACTTCAAGATTAATTCACAGTCATTATGATAATGGCAGTACGGCAGTATTCCTTGAACATTACTGCTATTTCATCCCCCTTAAATTTAGTATATTTATCAGCGAATTTCCTTTCTCCGAAACAGGGTAATCCCCATTCCAGACGTTAAGATGATTACCAGCAGCGAATAACCCTGCCACCGATAAGGGGCATTTTTGATGTCTTTGTTGGCTATTCCCTCTGAATCAAAAGCATCCGCAAGCTGCAGGGCCTGTCCAGAGGGCAACAGATCATTGACAATTTCAAGAACAGCCCTCGGTGTTCCGTCAATATACAGGGGGTTCGGACTTTGTTCAACTTGTGTGGGAATACCTACCTCATTGACACTCACATAGTTGTCGTACATTTCCGGCTCACCAAGTCTTTGATAGATATAAGAGCTGGACACAAGTAATACCAAGGCCAGTATCATGCTCACAACCACATTTCCCGCCTTGTTGGTGTTCAGCATAGCCAACATTGTCATAATGCTTGCAAAGGCTATGGAAACCAAAACACTGCATATCAGGCACATGGAAACTATACTCGTTTCTGTCTGCAGTTCACCGCCTTTGAAGCTGCCCACAATGATAATACCGGCAACATAGGCCAGGGAAATCAATACACAGGCTATCGAACACACAATAAGGTTTGCCAAGTAAATCCGCATCCGGGAATGTCCGACCACCAACTTATTCCGAATCGTTCCGTCGCTGTATTCAGAACCGACAAACAGGCTTGTAAAAACTGCTGCTACAAGGCCCATGAACGGAGCAAACTCAAACACGCAGCCATCAATCGCAAAGCCCGCGCTGGCTTCCGAAGCGACATTTGATGCGCTATATACACCGTAGGCAAACATACAGATCAACAGAATCCAAAACACGATTTTTTTCAGCATGCGAAAGAATGTCGATGCAAACAGTCTATTCATGGCTAATACCTCCGATTAAATTAACATAGTAGTTTTCCAAGTTTTCTTCCCGCTCCTGTATGGAAAGTACATCGCATTGGTACTTTTCAAGATCAGCAGTCAGACGAGAGATATTCACTCTGTTATAGACCTCTATCACATTGGGAGCAAGAATTTTGTAGGGCTGACCTGCCTGTTCCAGGACGGTAGCCAGAGCTTTTCCGTCTGTCACTTCAATGCGGACAAATTTGCGGAACGAACTTTCCAAATCACTTGCACTGATTTCCTTTATCATTTTCCCGTTGTCGATGAAACCGTAGTGGGTAGCAAGCCGGGATAATTCATCAAGGATATGGCTGGACACCAAAATTGTCATACCATATTGCTGATTAAGGTTCAGAAGAAGCTGCCGCATTTCAATAATGCCCTGCGGGTCAAGTCCGTTGATCGGTTCATCCAGCACCAAAAACCGGGGATTACCAACAAGTGCAATCGCAATTCCCAACCGCTGCCTCATTCCAAGGCTAAAATTCCTTGCTTTTTTCCTGCCGGTATTTTCCAATCCGACCATCTTCAAAAGCTCCGGGATGGTGTCAAAAGAGCGTATTCCCAAAATGCGGTACTGCTCCTTTAGGTTGCCGGTTGCCGACATATCAAGATAGATCGCTGGTGTTTCAATGACCGCGCCCATTTCTTTTCTTGCATTGAGGATTTCATGTTTCCGGCTACTGACACCGTATAGAGTGTATTCCCCGGAAGTGGCTTCTTGCAGGCCGCAGATTAGCCGAAGCAAGGTCGTTTTGCCAGCACCGTTTTTTCCTACCAGTCCATAGATCGCACCTTTGGGGATGTGTATGGAAAAATTGTCTAATGCCTTATAGTGGCCATAAATCTTTGTCAAAGCCTCTGCTTTGAGAACATAGTCCAAAATATTACCTCCTTTTTATAGCACCCGCCGTTTACGGGATACTTTTTCTAACAAAATCATCATAAAGAAGAAACCTCACAGAAATGTCACCACAGGACACTTTTTACTGGCTGAAACCTCACAATTCTGTGACATTTGAAAACGACCACCCTATCGGATGGCCGTTTGTGTCTGTATATCTTATTCAGCGATGCGTAACCGTTCCACCACCGTTTTCTGCGCCATTTTGTTGTAGCAAACAATCGGCACAAAAGCCGTAATGAGAATCAGCGGGATAATGCAGAGGATAACGGGGAGCAGGGTAAAATGCCATGTAAAATAGCTTAATTCTGCCCCCATCATCCGAACCACAGTCAAGCTCCCAACAATGGAGAGAATCAGCGAACAAAAAAGCCCCAAAGCAGAATAGCCGATTCCCTCATAAATCAACATTTGTTTGACCTGCTGGCCTGTCATGCCTACTGATTGCAGCATGGCAATTTCTTTATGCCGGGACAGGATGGAAGTCGTCATGGAGTTAATGAAGTTCAGGATGCCGATAAGCGCCAGTATTGCACAAAGCACACCGCCCACAAGACGGTACATATTTATCATGCCGTCAAAAGACTGCCGCAGAACAACTTTAGAAAGATAGTCCAGTGCAGTGTCGGTGTTTGCGGTATAGTTTTTCAGCCAGTTTTCAGCGGCAAGCAGGTTTTTATCATCCACATTGAATATCGTTTTCATGGCCGGTTGATCGGCAGCTACCATATTTCCCAGCAGTTCACTTGTTGGGAAAATGTAATCCAACCCCATATCCACTTTCAAAGGAGTTTCCAGTGCCTTTGGAATATTCACCACTGCAAGCACTTCATAAGTCTTGCTTGTTCCGTCAAGTTGTGGAACACTGATCTGATCTCCCGGCTGGTATAGATAAAGGGAACCGTCACCCATCATCTGCATAGGTGTAACATATACCCCTGCTCCTGATTTCCATTTTTCCGTGTTCAGTTCACCGTCCAAAACCTGTATATATCCTGCTGGAAAATCGTCCAGACCGTACACATTAACACCGTGTTCCTGCCGTACCATATAATTGCCTAGTTCTTTTGCAACGGCATCAGAAGAAACTGCAAGTTCCTGTAAACGGGCAAGGTCACTTTCGGAGAGGGACTGTTTGGAAGTCCACAGGTAGACACTTCCTATATCTTCAAGGCCATTCAGACTTTCCACCTGACTGATGAAATCCCGATTTACATTCGCTGTCTTAAACGGGGCATAACTGTTGATAACCGTAGTATCAGCGACAGTAAAATCTGTCAAACTGAAATCGGCAACAAATTTGTCAAAGTCAAACGAGGTCACATAAGTGTAAACGCTGTTCAAAAGAACGATACTCAACGCAAATGACAGAGTGACGATGATTACCTTTTTCTTATTTCGACCAAGATTGTTTTTTGCCATCATGGTCGTGCTGATATGTCTGCTACGCCGCTGTTTCTTTTTCGCCGGAGCCTGCTCTACATAGTGAAGTGCCTCCATTGGGGAAACTTTGGCCGCCAGCGCCGCCGGCTTTTTGCAGCTAATGAAAACAGTAATCAGTGAAAAGATGATTGCAATCAAAAAGATGATCGGGTTTACAGTAGTAACTACCCGCATATCGTCCGTCAGCATATTCACGATAAAGGGAAGTAGCAAACGACCGATGGGCCATCCCAACAGCAAGCCCAAAGGAATCCCAACGAGGGACAGCTTAATTGCTTTTTTATAAACGATTTTCCTGATCTGTCTTGCGGTTGTTCCCAGTGTTTTCAGCATCCCATAAAACCGAATGTCCTGTGCGATTGAGATGTAAAATACATTGTAAATCAGGAGATAGCCTGCAATAAAAATAACCAAGATCCCGGCCACAAGGGGCAGTATAGTAGATGGGCTGACCGTCGCTGTCCCATAGGCGTCATTGATACTCACCCGTTCATCCAGACCATATTGTGAAGTCACTTCCAATGCCTGTTTCTCAATATCCCATTCCGTAGGCATCATCATAACAGTATCAATATAGCCTGTTCCCACTGGGGGCGTGGCTCCGTCTGTTTCCCCTCGGATAACAGGAGCTACCTGCTCCGTGTATTCTTTGGACAGCAACATTGTCTGGCGGTAGGCCACTGCGTCACCATCCCAAATACCGCACAAGGTAAAGGTATCGGTAAAGGTGTCTGTATCGGTCACAAAGGCAAGTTCCATTTGTGTTCCGATTTCGTCTGGCAGCCCCATTGCCGCTAAAACAATACGGCTTGTAGCAATCTCGTTTTTCTGCTCTGGCAATCGCCCGGTATCAGGGACGTTAAATGTCATTTCTGCATAAGCGGCATCAGCATAGCGCAGCTCCGTAGGAGTTTTATTAAAGCTATCTCCCACAGCGTTGCCGATGATGACAGAATAGCCAATATCTTTCACATCTGTGTCGCCTGCCAGTCGTTCATATTCGTCCCATGACACACGCTTGATACCCACATGAGCAGAAGTGCCAATCGTCCTCATGTTGCTTTCCTGCATGGCAGTCTGCAAACTAATCGCAATCGTGGACAGACTGGTAAACAAAAGCGTGGCAAGCATGATTGCTAAGACAGCAATCGTATTTTTCTGCGCTTTCAGTGAACGCTTTGCCAGAAGTTTCAGGACAGGTCTGTTGTTGTTCCCAAATAAAATATCAGTCATATTTTCGCCCCCTTTACTCGGAAATTCTGCCGTCCTCAATGCGGATAATGCGGTCGGCAAGCTGGGCGATTTCATTGTTATGGGTTATCATTACAATGGTCTGATGGAATTTTTGGCTGGTGACTTTCAAAAGGCCCAACACATCACTGCTTGTTCGGCTATCGAGATTGCCGGTGGGTTCATCCGCAAGAACAATGGCAGGTTTGGAAACAAGAGCGCGGGCAATCGCAACACGCTGCTGCTGGCCGCCGGAAAGGTTGTTGGGCATACTGTTGAGCTTTTCATCAAGAGCCAGCAGTTTTACAACTTCTTTCATAAACCGCTTGTCCACGGTGTCTCCGTCCAGCTCCACCGGCAGGACAATATTTTCGTAGACATTCAGGACGGGGACAAGATTGTAATTCTGGAAGATAAAACCAATGTTGCGTCTGCGGAAGATCGTAAGTTGTTCATCCTTGAATTTGGATAATTCTTTTCCTTTCACCTTGATACTGCCGGAAGTTGGCGTGTCCAAGCCACCCATCATATTCAGTAGTGTGGACTTGCCGCTGCCGGAAGTACCGACAATGGCGACAAATTCTCCATCCTCAATCGAGAGGGTCACACCATCCAACGCTTTTGTGATGTTCGGCTCTGTGCCATAATATTTTTTCAAATCAGTTGTTTGTAATATGCTCATGTAGAACACCATCCTTTCTTTGTGATGGCTCTATCTTAAAGACCAATCCTCACAGAAATGTCACCGCAGGATATTTTTTGCCCCTTGAAATCTCACCATCCTGTGACATTTCACTGTTTTATCAATCACGGAGCAGAAATATCATGAAGCAGGAACCAATTCCCGGAGTAGAAGTCACTTTGATATATCCCCCCTGCATGGTAATGATCTCACGGGCCAGATACAGCCCAATGCCGATACCATCTACATCGTGAACATCGTCCTCCCGATAAAATCGCTTGAAGATCGCGCCTGAATGTTTTTCCGGGATACCCTTTCCAGTGTCGGCAATGCTGATTTTCAGATACAATTCCCAGCACTCCACCGTCACAGTAATTTTTCCATTCTCCGGCGTGTATTTTACCGCATTATCTAAAATATTGAACAACGCTTCACTTGTCCATTTCCTATCATGAGGAACAGCCAGATGCTCCGGGCAGTTTACCGAAACGTCAATTCGCTTCTTTTCAGCGTTCAGCAAAATGCCGCCCAATGCTGACGCGAGAGTGTCGTAGATTGTCTGTTTCTTCTTATCCAGAGAAATGACGCCAGTTTCCAGCCGGGAAGTCTTAATCATGGCCTGCATGAGAAAATCCAGCTTATCAAGTTGACTGGCGGAAGCTGATAAAAATTCTTTCTGTTTGTGTAGCGGAACCTCCTGATTCATGAGCGTGCTGTTTATCATTTTTAGATTCGCAATCGGTGTTTTCACCTGATGGGAAATATCTGAAATCAGCTCTTGCAGGTCGGCCCGTTCCCTGGCAACATTGCGGCGATTCTCATTCATCACTTCATAGAGCCGCCCCAGCCGGTAATTGATTTTATAGAACAGGCTTTCTTCTTCGGCCATTTGCTGAGGCTCTACATTCCCAGACAGCATATCGTCAAGCATCCTGCAAAAGAGATCGGAAAATAAAGTCAGCTTGCGCCGAACCAGTGCAACAAAGCAAGCCACACAGGACAAAACAAATGCACAGAAGAACAGGCAGCATAATACTGCTGATATACTATGCGTCAAATTGTATAGGATAATTATAGTCGCCGAAACGGCCAGCAAAAGTACCGTCCCTAAAAGCATACAGGCTTTGTTGATAGACAACTTCTTTGCACTCATTTTTGAAGCCCTCCTATCCACATATATCCCATGCCGTAAACAGTTTTGATATACTGCTGGCCGTCTGCCTCGATTTTATTTCGTACACGACTGATTGCGGCTGTCAGGGCGTGTTCATCCACAAAGTTTCCATCAATATCCCACAGCTTTTCAAGAAGTACCTGCCTCGTCAAGACAACCTTTGGATTTTTCGTCAGCACCTTTAACAGCCGGTATTCCAGCGGGGTAAAGGTGATTGCCTCCCCGGAAATGGCCGCAGTCATTTCAGAAAAATTTATGGACAAGATACCGTCATCATAACAGTCCCCGCCTGAGTGCTTTGCTATGCGACCCAGCAGTGCCGCCAGCTTTTTTTGAAAGACACTCATGTGGAATGGCTTTGTTACATAATCGTCTGCACCCAGCTCATAACCTTTAAGCATATCGCTTTCCATATCATTTGCAGTCAGGAAGATTATTGCGGTATCAGGAAGTCGTTCTTTGGCCTCCCGGCAAAAGTCAAAGCCGTTTCCGTCAGGTAGATTTACATCCAATACAATCAGTTCATAGTCATACTTCTCAATATAACTTGTTGCCTCCTGCTTTGACAAAGCGGCATCTACGGTATATCCCATTGTATTCAAGTTATAGCACAACGTATTATTCAAAAGGCGGTCATCTTCAACTACCAAAATCCGCATCGTATCACATCCTTTTCTTTTTAGAGTATCATCCAAATGTCACAGAAACCTCACAAGGGAAATATTTTCTTGAATCTATACTAGCTCTAAATCCATAATATCTCAACTCTATCCTCCCAATTATAAAGAAAACCGATAGCCACATCCATCGTTTCCAGATGTCTGCTATCGGTCCAGACTGCTTCTTCATAAAAAGACATAATCCTGTTTTATCATAAAGTCCAACCAATATCTTAGTTTTGCCGAAGAGAGTTAAAATAATCACCAGTTTTATCCATTTCTACAATTCCATGAGTATGAATCGTTACTTTATAAAGAGTAATGGCAGTTCATCTTTCAACTGCTCCTGCCTTTATTTACCCCACAAACCGATACCCGCTCCCAACTACTGTTTCTATGTGCTCATCTCCGATCTTCCGTCTGAGGGAATACACCACATTCGCCACGGCCGCCCCGCAATGCTCCGGGTCCGCTTTCCAGACCGCTTCGTAGATCTGCTCTTTTGGGAAAAACATGAGAGCTTCTATATAACACTTCGACATATCAATCACCTTCGCCATTATGACTTTTCCTTTTTCTTCTACTCCCCCAAAAAACAAGGAAAATCCCCACACAAATTATTATAATCGTAAGGATATATATAATTGGCATTGGCTGAACAGATATATAATCCATAAAATCCGTATAAAACCCCTGCCCATTAACCTGTGATTTCTGAATAATTGCCAACACCGGTAAAAACAAGCATTCTAAAACAATTAGCACCGTTCCTAAAATAGTTGTTTTAATACCGATTTTAATTAAACTATTTATATAATTCATTTGAACAATATCCTCAATCGTTGATTTTGTATCGACATTCTCTACATAAGATGTGTATTGCTCTTTCAATAATTCATCCACAGAAACAGAAAACAATTCACTCAGTCTTACTATTTTATTTATATCAGGAACTGACTCATTCAATTCCCATTTTGAAACTGACTGACGGGATACATCCAATTGCTCTGCTAACTGAAGCTGCGACAGGCCACATGACTTTCTGAGTTTCTGTATTTTTTCTCCTAACGTCATATTACCAGCCCCCTTTTTTATTTATAGCATACTGGAAATTTGTTATTATCACAACCAATTTTAGTTTGAATTTGTGCAACCAGCAGTTGCATCACTGAAATCACAATATTTAATGCTTGGCAAACTATTATGCAAAAAGACAGAAACAGTTCATACAAAACTGTCTCTGCCATATCATCTATCCTACAAACCGATACCCGCTCCCAACCACCGTTTCTATGTACCCATCTCCGATCTTCCGTCTAAGCAAATATATCACATTCGCCACTGCCGCCCCGCATTGCTCCGGGTCCGCTTTCCAGACTGCTTCGTAGATCTGCTCTTTACTAAGAACCCAGGATGGGTGTTGAGCCAGGTAGAGTAAGGTAAAGAACTCATGGTGGGTGAGAGGGACGGGAATGCCATTGTGGTAGACTGTCTGTTCGTTGATTCGGATTTCCATGTTTGGGAAGGTGAGGATGTCAGAACTATGGGTGGTTTCTTGGGACTCTGCACCTGGCAGTGAAACCAGGACAGTTTCTGAAACGCTCCCGGAGGGAGCAATCTTCCTCATCACAATTTCTATCATTCCAACCAATATCACCACCCACCATTTTAATACTCAATAACCAATGTTTCCTGTCTGCCATCAGGAAAAGTATAAACAAATCTAGCTGCAGAATCCTTACAAGCCCAAAAGAAAGGCTCCGTGCAAGCAACATCAAATCCGGCTTCTCCATTTAAGGTATCAATGAGTCTAATTGTGTCAAAACACTTCTCACTATTTATATCCATCATGTCCAACTGCTCCTGCATGAGTCGATACAGTTCTCGTTTCGTGATAGGATCTGCTACAATCTGGCTATACCGAAAGCATATACTTGCTTCTCTATTGCTGTTAATCACATTAACCAAATATTTTGCAAAATCCGATGGCATAATATCCTCAGCCCTAACACAAAGCTCTGCCTCTGGACTATCGTGAATTTTAGAAATCAATGAGGATAATGTCTGTGAAGCTATAACCACAAAATCATACCCACCATTTATCTTCAGCTTGTATTCTTTCATTTGACACTCCTTTTACAATTCATGCAGCCAACGGAAAATGCCGTGGCTGCATGAAAGGAAAATATTAGTCCGTAGCTCTTAGCCGTTCTACAATGCTTTGTTTCTCCAGATTCTTAAAGCAAATATACGGAATCAGAATTGCAAAGATAATCAAGATCGGTGTGCAAATTACAAGCGGTATAAGGGTAAAGTGGAAAGTTGCTGTCCAGTCGCCGGACACCATTGCGCGGACGCCGATTGCTACGCCCAATGTTCCCAAAACATAGGAGGCAACTAAGGTACTCACCGCATAATAAAGGCCCTCGTCAATCAACATACTGCGAAGCTGCCGCTTTGTCATGCCGACACTTTGTATCATGGCAAATTCTTTCTGCCTGGACACAATCGCTGTTACCATCGAATTGATGAAGTTCAGGATACCAACAAATGCAATAATCACACTGATTGAAAAACCTGTAATCGTGTTTGCCCTTGTCTGCTCCTGGTAGTGTTCCGCCAATGTGTTCTTAGATGTGAATGTCAGGCTTTTATCCGCATCGTTCCGATAGTCAATCAACATTTGTTCTGCCTGCGCCTGAAACTCGTCGGACACATCAAAGAACATTTTACGCATGGTGTTTTCGGGGTACATTTCCCGAAATGTATCAGCAGGCAGATAGAAAGAAAGGAAATTTGCCGTATCGCTGTTTACTCCCTCTGTAATCGCCGTAATATTTGCAACGATTCCCATGACCTCATATTGCTGCCCGTTCAAATCTACCATATCCCCAACAGAATAGGTCGGCTGTGTTTCTTTTTCCAATTCCTCTGCGCCCTCTGCGGCTTCTACGAGAATATAGCCACCGGATTGAAACTTGTCTTTGTCAAAGGTGCCGTCCAGGATGCGATAATCCTCTGAAAAAGTATCAAGTATCAGGCCATCAACGCCATACAACACGGCAACACATTCTCCGCTGTCTATCATATCGTGATAAGATTGTGCAAGCCCGGCGTCGGTAGCTTCAATATAAGGCAGCCGTTCATCCGCATTGTAATAGGTCCGAATATTTGCGAGGGCTGTTGCGCCGATCTCATGGACAAACACCTGGGAATAAAGATGTCCGATGGCTTCCAGCCCGTCCAGACTGTTGATCCGGCTCACCAATTCATCAGAAATTGTGGTGCCATACGGATTATAAGTGCCGAAGTTTGTTGCAATAGAGCTGTCCTTAACTTCAAAATCACTGATAACCTGCTGGCTCATGTATTTATCAATATCGAAGCTGGCATTTTTCGCATAAATGCAGGTCAGCAGAACCAGCCCCAAAGTTAAAGAGCAAATGACGGTAAAGGTGCGCTTCTTGTTTCTGCCTAAGTTCGCAAGCGCCATCTTCGGAATACTTGCACCACCAGTGCTTTTCTTAATTTTTTTCTTGCTGCTTGTTCCCGCATCAATATAACGCAGTGCCTCCATAGGAGAAACCTTTCCGGCGATCTTAGCTGGCTTCTTACAGGAGATCAATACAGTCAGATACGCAAACAGGGCTGATCCAATAAACACATACGGCGTAACAGAAACAGCCGCCTTTGTGCCGGTGCCGGTAATCAGCATGGGGACTAATACCGTTCCCAGCACATAGCCGAATATAAGCCCGATAGGAATACCAATCAGGGAAAGACGGTTGGCCTGACCGTAGATCATCTTTTTCAGTTGCTTTTTGGAAGTCCCCAGCGTTTTCAGTTTGCCATAGAAGCGAATGTCCGTGGCAACGGAAATCTGAAAGATATTGTAGATAATCAGGTAACCGCTGGCGAATACCAAGACCATGCAAATGAGCATGGGGATTACTTCTTTCAAAATATTCTGATTCATCGTGGAATCATAGGCCATGTTGGTGCCGTAGGAAATGCCCGTCAGACCCGTATCTGTCAAAATCTGTTCTGCCGTCTGTTCCAGATACTTGCTGCTGCCGACATTCACATGGAGCATACCCATACCAAAGAATTGACCGTTATCGCGCTGATCTGCCTGACTGATACCGGCACATTCCTTTTCTACAAACGCCTGGGACACCCAGGCCATGCTTGCCATAGCAGCGGAATTTCCATCCCAATATCCAGAAAGTACAAAAGTGCTGGTGGTGTAGTCTGTGCTGGTCAAGTCCTTTCGCCACCGCAGCGTGATTTCCTGTCCCAATTCGTAGGGCAGGCCCATTTTATCAAGGGTAATCGTGTCCAGTGCAATTTCATTTTCACTGACGGGCAGCTTTCCCGTTGTCGGCATGGAAAACGCAGAGGCAGCATAGTTTTCATCCGCATAACGGATTTCTACCTGTCGGCCTGTCAGTTCTTCATTTTCCGCAACGCCGATTACAATACTCTTGCCCCAATCTTTGACCGCCTCATGCGCGGTGATCTTGTCCATTTCAGCATCCGTCAGCGAGCTAAAAGTCAAATGGCTGTTATAGCCCGCCTGCTGGAAGTTCATTTCCTGCAGATTCTTGACCATGCTCTGTGAAAGGACAAATAAAGATGTGAACATCAATGTGGTCAGCACAATAGCGAGAATAGCAACAAGGTTTCTGGTCTTATTTGCCTTGAAGCTACGGCTTGTTAAAGTACGAATGATAGGTTTTTGCTTTTTCATGGTATCACCACCTTACTCATGAATTTTTCCATCTTCAATACGGATGATACGGTCAGCCTGTTCCGCAATCTTCGGGTTATGGGTTATCATAACGATTGTCTGATGGAATTTCTTGCTGGTGACCTTCAGAAGCTCAATCACCTCATCACTTGTCTTACTGTCAAGATTGCCTGTCGGCTCATCCGCAAGGATAATGGCTGGTTTACTGGCTAATGCTCTGGCAATCGCCACACGCTGCTGCTGACCACCGGAAAGGGTATTAGGCATATTGTAGAGCTTCTTTTCCAGACCCAGCAGGGCAACTACTTCCTGAATAAACTTCTGATCCGGCTTCATTCCGTCAAGCTGAATGGGCATGACAATGTTTTCATACACGTTCAGGATAGGAACCAGATTATAGTTCTGGAAGATAAATCCGATGCGCTGGCGGCGGAACACCGTCAAATCCTCATCTTTCAGTTTTCCCAACTCGAATTTGTCCACTTTCACGCTGCCGGATGTGGGGCGGTCTAAGCCTCCCAACATATTCAACAGAGTTGACTTGCCGCTGCCGGATGTGCCGATGATAGCAACAAATTCCCCCTGCT
Source organism: Blautia sp. HCP3S3_D9 (assembly GCF_052063845.1). Taxonomy (NCBI): domain Bacteria; kingdom Bacillati; phylum Bacillota; class Clostridia; order Lachnospirales; family Lachnospiraceae; genus Blautia; species Blautia sp. HCP3S3_D9. Next base: position 23,156 of record NZ_JBQHWS010000027.1, on the reverse strand, counting down.
CAATGGAAATGCTCACATCATCCAGAGCTTTTACAATATTCGGTTCCTGACCGTAATGTTTGGTTAAATGAGTGGTATTTAAAATACTCATAATGTATACCTCTTTTCTTACATATTCGTTCCGACTGGAACTAAACTCATTATATCGGTCAGAAAAAAAGGTACAATGGCAAACGAGAAAACTAACATCCACAGCGCAAAAATTAACATCCCAACACAAAAAAAGATGCCGTTCCGTATGTGAAACAGCATCTTCAAATTATGGAATTGGAATCAGAATTTTCAGTATGAACATACCATTTTCGGTTTTAATGCTGCATTGACCGCCGTATCGCTCCACAGCCTTTTTGATATTGGGAAGTCCAAAACCATGTGAAAAAGTATCTTCTTTCGTGGTTTCCCCGGATATGGGCAGTTCAGAAGCAGCTTTGTTCTCCACAATAATCACTAGCATATCCCGGACACGGTTCGCTCTTATGGTAATTAGCCTGTGATCTTCCGGCAGCTTTTCGCTGGCCTCAATCGCATTGTCCAACGCATTACCAAAGATCGTACTGATGTCTAATAGTTCTATGAAGGCACCATCCTCAAAGGAGATAACGGCATTAAAATCTATCTGCTTTTCCTGTGCCGTTTTAGCCTTATCCCGGATGATAATATCTAAAAATTCATTCCCTGTGTGATGATAATTTTCGTATTCCTGGATTTGACTTTGCAGCTCTTGAATGGATTTTTGAACCTCCTGACCGTTTCCGGCCTGGGCCTGCAACAGCAGCAGATGATTTTTCATATCGTGGTAGATGCTGCGTACCCGTTCTTCGTCCCTTTGTTTCTCCTGATAGTAGGCAAACTGCTTTTCAAGGACTTCAACTTTTAACCGTTCTTCCCGTTCCCTTTGCACCGAATAAAGGTATCTGGCCGAATACACATACAACATGACCCCTACAATGGCAACTCCGGCTAATGCTAAAAGGCCACCCATAAGATATGCACTTTCTCCATACTGATAGGATAAGGAATAGACCACTTCGATTGACACCAAAATGATAAAACCACAAATAACAGGAACCCATACATTCTTTCTTTTTGCAATTTCTGAAAAAGGTTTCAGGATTTGCTTTAGAAGCAAGGTAAAAGCAAGGAGAAGTATTCTGCTTACCAATATTATCTGCCATCGACCCCAATCCGTCCCGTTGATTTCAACATAAATATCTATATTTTGCATTTTGCACACCAGGAATATGAAACATTCCTGTGCCGACATACAAAAGAAATGGCAAATAGCATACATCCCTGATGTTGCCATTCTTACGGAGAATAGCAGTCTATACATGACCATGATGTATATGACTTCCAAAACCATTTTCAGCAGATATGGCACCGATAGGAAAGTCATTCCAAATACCCATACTACGGAGAAACCATAAATGCAAAACACTTTCCCAAGTCTATTCTTATAATCTACAATATTTGTGAGCAACAAGGCCAGACAGAAGAACTCAAACATTGTAGCTAATATGTCTATGGCATAATAAAACATTTCCATCGTTACAACTGATCTCCCATATATTCTGCAAGCTGCTCCATGAACGCTTTACGTTTCGGCTGGCTGATCGGGATTATCTCGCCGGTTATCAGCTCAATCTCCAGGCTCTTTACTTTGACATTCTTCACATAGTACAGATTGATAATGTAGCTGGTATGGCAGCGGACAAATCCTTTGTCCTGCAACTCACGTTCCATTTCTTTCATGCTTTTGTAGCATATAATATTGTCCTGCTCTGTGTGCAGAAGCAGATTGCGGTTAAAGGTTTCTACATAGCGGAGAGATTTCAGAAACACCTTATATCTCCCGGTATCGTTGGAAACTACCATAGTGGGGCTATCATCTTTCCGATGTTTTTTCAACCACTGATCCATTTCCGCTTTTAGTCGGACATACTTCATCGGCTTAATGATGTAATTGGTGGCCTGATATTTATATCCCTCTAAACCGTATTGGGTGAGAGTAGTCAAAAAGATAATACCGACCTTTTCATCCATCTGGCGGATACGCTCGGCGGCCCGCAGGCCATTTACCAGGCGCATTTGAATATCAAGGAAAATCAAGTCAATGGTGGTATCGTACTTTTCGATCAGCTCCATGCCATCGTAATAAGCAGTTACCTTTATTTCCAAATCTGTTTCAGTGGCGTATTGATTTAATTGGCTGGTCAAGTATGCGACAAAATCTTTCTCGTCATCGCAAATCGCTATATGCATCATTGGTGTCACCTCAAACATAAATCTCAATCGTTATTATACCGTAACTTTACAATTTCCTCAACAGCAGTATCAGAATAACCTTGCAAATCCTCTTTTGCGAAAAGGTACAACCGCATTTTCCGTTTTGCGGAAAAGTTTGGACACCCTCTTAGTTATGCGAAAAGGTGGGGGCTTCTTTTTCAGAAGTTTACCCCACCCTTTTATTCTTCCATGAGTATGAACCGTTCGTCCAAGAAACACACAAATTTTATGTACTCTGATTTCTGCATGAGCTGGATTTTTTCCACATATAGTGCTTATTTCGGACTATTCTACCACATAATGTACCCTCGAACCATTTTCAAGCCCGATACTTCGTGAAATCAGACACCATTATACGCAAGTGTTATTTCTCCACACAAACAGGCACAGCTTCAAAAACTGCACCCTCATAATTACACTTCAAATTTATATCCACTATTGATCACAGTACGGATATATCCCTCTTTCGGCTTGCCTGGATTCAGCTTGTGGCGAATCTGGCTTTACACATTCGCCACAGCATGATCGCAATGCTCACTGTTTTCTTTCCACACTGTCTCATAGATCTGTTCTTTGCTGAACACCTAGCCAGGATGTTATGTCAAGAAAGCGAACGTCTGAAATTCATAATAAGAAAGGGGAATATGGACACCACTATGAATGACCTTATGCTCCTGCAGATGAATCTCCAAACCGGAGAAGATAAAAACGTTTAATGAATCCGAAAAACTTTTAAACTAAAAATCATGATTTCTAAACAGTCTATTATATTTACATGTGTATAAAGTAACAGAGCAGGAACCTTATCTTTACACCAGCAATCATTCCTGCTCTGCCTACATAATTATGCTATTCTAAACAGTATCTACTCCATTTCCCGATAATTTCTAATGCACTTCAATACTTCAATTCTCAACTCCTGGTACAGATCCTCATCAAATCTTCCATTAATCAAAGAGTTCTTTATCAACAACGGTCGGAACATCTCTACTATCTGTTCAGTAGCTACATGGTCTCCCATCTTCGCCCGGAACAACACTTCTTCAAAATTCATTACCTGTCACCTCCCATCCATTTTCTGATCTTACGGATTGCATAATAATAAATTCCTTTCACCTTGTAAGGTGGCAAACCATTGATCCGGCTTATATCATCAAACGTCCGTTCTTCAAACACATGCTGATAGATCAGTTTTCTCTCATCCTCACGCAGTAAGAGCAATGCCTCGACAAGTTTCTGATCCTTCATCTCGTCCCATTCCGGATAGCACCCATCTGACTCCCTCATTAACAGTTCTTCGCGATGTTCCATCTCCAGACTCTCTTCTACTGAAATTCCAATTTCTTCCACTGTCAAGTCCTCTGCCAGCATTTCATTACTACTAATCCGCAGCATTTTTCTTAAGTAATTTTGTCGGGCTCCCCGAATCTGTGCCAGTAAATATGCGGTAAATTGGTTCTTGATTTTGGAACCGGTATATGTAAATTCATCCAATTCTTTATCCTCCTGTATTTTGATTTCGTTCTTCTTTTGAAATCCCAGAAGGCGGGGACCGGCACCGTATCTCAATTTTCGATAAATTTCGACATACAAAAAGAAAGCCGAATCGGCGCTTTCCCAATTCGACTTTCTTTTTGATCCATATTTTATTATGTGCTATACGAGGTGTATTCGACTCATATTCTGCATATTTAACAGAAGGGTGTTCCAAATATTGGTGCAAGATTTTTTTAGCAAATTCCTGCTTTTCTCAACCCGTTCTGTGTAACTCAACCTATCATTTCTCCTTCGTGATTCCTGTATATTTTTGTAATGTGTATTATATTGCGTTATTATGCGTATCATAACGCATTTCATATACTGCAGAACTAGAGTAAAATATATGCATTAAGTGAGGTGATGAAAATGATGGAAAAAAAGTTGCTCGGAGACTTTGTAAAAGAAGAACGTCTTCGCAGGAATCTTTCACAGAATGCTCTGGCTGAAAATGTGCACGTTTCCTTACGCACAATATCTGATATTGAGAACTATAATGCTAACCCCAGACTTGAAACTCTGAGTCTATTAGCCAAATACTTGAATATTTCGCTTGATTCCGTCATCTTCTACGACAAGCCACCTGCCAATCCTTATATCGAACAGATCATTTATGAGCTAAATGACTGTACAGATGAAGAAAAAGATCTGGCTTTACATACGCTCCGTGGACTCCTTGACGGTCTCCGAAAACAAAAGTAATTCCTTTCGTTCTCCACTTCACCATTGTTTGATTATAGAACGGCTATTTATGAGCAACTTATGAGCCAGTTATGAATGGTTTATGAATTGAAAAACTTTTCGACAAAAATCGAAGCAGCCCATCAAAAGGCTGCTTCTTTTCTATATACCTCGGAATGCATCCAATGCATTTGAGATATTTTTTATAATATGTTCATCAAGAGCAATCGGTTCCTCTTCTGAACCAGACAGATCCATGACTGTCTCATCCGAATCTGCCCTTTCTGCAGAAACATAGTTCTTGTCTGAGATTGCTCCTTGAATTTCTTTCTTTACAATTGTTCTGATCAATGGTAATAGGGAAGACTTGTCCGGATTCAAAGAATCAGTTTCTTTTCCCTCGCCAAGATAATGAAGCACTGCGCTGGCAATGAAATCCGCCTTATCTTCTGTATTATTAAGTATTTCAACAACTCTTTGGTGGGAAGCATTGGTTTTCTTAAATCCAATTGTAAATTTATTAGGATTCTTTTTCGTCACAACAATCACTTCCCATTCTATTTGCTGCTTTCATACATACGATACAGGAGATCATACCCTTTTGCGTTGGCGCGCAGGTCGTCAATGAACAGATAACGTCCCAAACGGTCAGACTTTTCTAAAAACCGCTTGAGCAGTATAGAACCTCCGCCAATGAACACGGTATAAGCAGATTTCGTATCCACACCTCGTTCACGAATACTATTCAGAAGATCTGTGACATAGTCCTGTACCATGTTCTCAACCGCCCGGACCACATACTCATCATAAAACTCTGTTTTCCCACGAATGATGCTTTCCACATCTATTTCTTCCAGCAACATGTCATATTCACTGTTGACTTTGGAAATGATCTCATTACACATGGTAATAATACCTTTTTCCAACGAATCGCAATAATCCATATCAGGCTTTCCTCTTCTTAACAGCAGATAATCTGTTGTGAATCCCCCAATATCAATTCCTACTGCTTTCGGAGCTTCCCCGATCTTATCCATCTTTGTCATCATGGCAGCCAGATCCTGTACAAAAGCCCTCACATCTTTCATACAGAGATGATATTCCTTTCCACAGTATTCCACCTGAAACACTTTTCCATCACCTTTAAAATATTTCTCATATTTGTCATACAGCTCTTTGTAATGCTTTGGCGGAAGTCCGATTGGAAGTTCAATCTGAATCACATCATCTGGCTGAATTTGTGTCTTGTCTTCCAATTCCATAACAATTGCAAACAATGTCAGTACAAAAAATCGGGAGTCTGAAGTCTTATCCCTCTGATATGGGATGCGTCGTTCACTAAGTGTATAATACTTGTCCTGATACCGTAGGTATACCTCGCCCCTTGCAGGCTTCTTATCCATTTCTGTCAGTCCTGTCGTGAATACATGATTGCAGGTCTTCATATTACGGTTGCCATGATCTACGGCTACTCTTAATTTCTTAATCATAAAATGATCACTCCTTTTTTCTTTCTACTTACTCTGTACGTACTACCTACGTAAAACGCAACCACTCCCTCAAAAAATGCGTAAAGGCACCAGCGATATTTGCCGATGCCATTTTCCATTCCATATCACACTCTTGAAACATACCGCACAGTATTCTGTCGCATTCCGTTATCTTTACAGAACTCCCGATATAAACTGTTCAGCTCCGCCATATTATAAGCGGTCATTTCTGTTTCTGCTTCAAAACCGTCCTCATCATAATGACCAATACGATATGTACCGCCACCAGTTGTCACAATTCCTTTCCCAGCTTCTCTAAGCGTCATTATACTCACCTCGTCTCTATTTTCTTCTCCAGTTTTCCATGCACCAGATACCGATAATTTCGGTCCGAGTTGACACAGGTAGAAAGCGTGACGATATGATCCGTATCCATAACTTCCGTTCCTGTATCATAGGCAGCGTAGGATATAATCTTTTCCAAAAAGTCCTGAAAATCTTCCTGCTCAGGAAACCGATAAGTATACCCCACACTTCCTGTCTTTCCCGCATAGCAGGATACGATCCGGTACTCTAAGATGCTATCCGGAAGATAAATATAAAAACAAGGATATTGCCGAAATAGTTCTTTTTCCTGATACTGATCCAATGTTCCAAACATACTCCCATTTTTCATATTATGCCCATATATGATCGTGTTACTGTCCGTGAAATCCGGCTGGTTATGGTAGTCGATAAAGATACTTCCATTCTTATTTTCCTGTCCGTCAAATATATGATGCAGATAAAAAGAGTTATCTTTTCCCTGTACAACCGGATAACTGACAGAAAGTGCCGGTATCTGGATCCATGCTACAACATCCGTATTCTGAGCCTTTAATCCTTCAAAATCTACCTGAAGGAACATAAATCCTGAATCATCTTCTGAATCCGGATCATTTTTACCCTGCTCATCTGTTTCTGGATCCTGTACGTACTCCAGCAGTTCTTCATACGTATGATTGCCTTTCTGGTACTCCAGATAGGTTTCAATTAATTTGCCTGCAGCAAATATAAATATAAGTAACGATGCAATCATCATAAACAGTAATGGTACGTTTCTTTTCCCTTTCATAAATCTTCTCCTTTCAGGAAAGACCAGAGCAGAATACTCCGGCCTTCCTGTTTCTATAATCTTTGAGATGTTTTATCTGTCTTATTTACGCACAAATCATAATAGAGATCATCAATCCCTTTGATATGTCCACGCCATTCTTTGCTTTCATCCGTATCCCACAGCATCCGTTTTACCGGCAGAGAATATTCCCTGCAAAGTTCGTACAGTTTTCTGCACCCACTTTGAATAATTTCCCGTTTTTTCACCTTATAAAGACACTCTCCAATCCTGTTACTCTGCGTGCATTCGCTGCATTTACTATACTGTCTATCACAGACAACCGGCATTTTCTTATCCATGTCATAAGTTTCATACACAAGCTGGAGATTTCTTTTGGAAAGGTCCTCCAGAATAGGACGGAGATTCCGATGTTGATTCACTCCCGGCACACATAAGAACGTAGCTCCGGACAGATAATGGGCAACGGTTCCCTTTAAAGCGCCTTCTGTCACATACACTTCTTTCGCATCCAGATTTCCGATTACATGAACCGGACTGCCGGATGAAACTCCATATTGGTAATTTACACTGGAAAGCCAGATATACTTTCTGGAATCTGTCACATGATCCAGCCGAATCTGAAATCCTTGGATCAGACCTTCCATGGAAAGAATCGGAATCAGAAATCCGGAATTCTTCGCAGAAAAATGAATCGTCCATTTTCCATCCTCATCCTGATAAAACCCCGGTACTCCCTGCACCGTACATCCTTTTTCCTGTAGTTTCCTGGTCAGATTTTTTAATCCAAAGAGAGGGACACTCCGATATCTTTGTATCTCGATCTGCTCGTCCGTAAGCCCTCTCGCCAGCAAGTCTTCCCTGTGCTTTTCTGATAACGTAAGATAGGAAAGCAGCATGGAATAGGTATGGTTGATTTCCTCATCCGATGCACGGTCACTATTCTCGGGAATCTCAGGCTCCGGCTTTTTCTCCGGAATCTTATAATCATCCCGGTATTGGCCCAGGTTTAATGCCTCCCGGATCTGCCGGTTTGCTTCTGCCTTTGAAAGTCCATATAACTTGGCGTATAAATCCAGCATTCCCCCCTGCTCATTGCAATAGTTACAACGGAAGACGTTTTTCTTGATATTAACATTCATCTTTCCTGTTTTATGGTTACAGAAGGGACAGTCCACATCATAGGAACTGGGATTTTTCCGACGCACCTGCAGATTCAGTACACGCACCACATCGCGGATATCGTAATCAAACCCTGACATGTCATACATCCATATTCAAGCCTCCTTTCCCCCGCAGCCAGATAGCTGACTGTGGGGTCTTAACAGGCAGAATCCACTATCCTGCCATTGGTAATGCTTTATTTAACAAAAATTTAGCTGCAGCCGGAACCGCATTGTTATTCCCAGAATAACTTCTGGCAAACCACTCTAGACTTTGTGGGCTTTCTTTTGCCACCTGTCCCATGGTCTTGCCGCCATATTTCCCTTTGCCCGGAATCACAACCTGCACCGCCTGCTCATAAGTCATGTGCTGCAGAAGTTCTTCCACAGGCAGGGAACCGTCTATCGCATTTTCCGCTGTACCTGTCGCCATGGAATTCATTCCCGGCTGATGGCCATAGGTATTTTGCATGGATGGCTGACCGATGATGGAACCATTTGCCTGTGCCTGTTGAAAAAACTGTCCCATCATGCCAGACTGTGACTGCATCGGCGGAATAGAACCACCCGTCATCTGCCTTGCAGACTGTTGATACGTATTCTCATCCGGTTGATAGGCAGCTCCATTCCCACTGTTTAGATTCTCCACAGTTCCTGAATCCTGAGATGACTGCGGAATCTGAATCCCGGCATCCACCTGTTCCGGATCATTTTCTTCACCTACATCCGCAAACTGAAGTCCAAACCCGGCATCTGACAGTGCCCGTCCGACAGCAGCCGTTTCCGCAAGTTCCAGAAATTTTGCTCCAAAATTCGGATCCTCTGACCGGAATTTCTGTGAAAATGCGTTGGCAATGAAATTGTCCTCCGCATCACACTTATCCAGATAGATTCTCGCTTCTACCAAAGCTGCATTTTCTGAAAAACTGCGAACAATACTGATAATTTTTCCCATGGGATATACCAGACGGAACCAGAGTTTCCGGTATTTCACATCTAGATACAGCTGATCTTCCTGTCCTTCCTTTTCCAATCTTCTTGCAAGTTCCACAGGATTAAATCCTTCCACCCGGTTGAGTGCTGCAACAGCTTCTGATTTGTCATATAAGATTGATTTCATTCGTTCTGCTCCTTTCGATTTCTGTCCAAAATAAAAGCAGACGAAAACCCTACATAGAGTAATAGTCTGCATTTCTCTGAGATTGTAATATTTCTTAAAATTTTTATACTGCAAGTTTTAACTGTTCCATTTCCTGCGCAGGCTTATTCCGGCTTTGATACTGGTCATAATAGCTGCAGATTCTCTCTGCCAGCACTGTATTTCTCTTACCACTGTCATCGGTATGAATCGCCTGACATACTGCGTTCCAATCCCCGACCAGATAGACTTTGGACTTGGCCCTGGTCACTGCAGTATAGAGAATGTTTCGTTTCAGCATAACATAGAATGCCTTCATCCACGGAATAATCACCACCGGACACTCCGATCCCTGCGATTTGTGAACCGTAATCGCATTTGCATGTTCAATCATTTCCATCTGTTCCAGCTCATACTCAATTCTCCGGTTCTCCGTAAACTGGATACTGATCTTAGGGTTTCCTTCCTCGTCTTTATCAAAATCCAGAATGGTTCCCATATCTCCGTTGCTGATAAGTGCAGTATTTTTATTTTGTATGATCTTATCCCCAACCCGGAATACGTCTTTTCCAATCACAAGTTCCTTCTTTCCACTGACTGGTGGATTAATGATATCCTCCAGCGTGCGGTTCAATTCCACCACACCAGCTGCAGTCCTTACCCGGAAAGGGGTCAGGATCTGCACCTGGTCGAGACCATTTCGGATGACTTCCTCTTGATAGAGTCTCTTTACGGTATCTGCAGTTTCTTCTGTCCCTTTGCAGGGCACAAACACAAAATCATCGCCCAGGATCAGGTTGGTTTTTCCCTCCTGCATCAGCTTTGCATTCACTGGTATGCTGCTTGTGGCACCCTGACGATACACAAGGTCAAGCACTGTGACCGGTATCAGCCCACATTGGATAAGCTGACGAAATACATCACCGGCTCCCACCGAAGGAAGCTGGTCCACATCCCCCACAAGAAGGATTCTTGTATCCCCTTTGACTCTCTGGAAAAATTCATAAGCCAGCCGCATATCCACCATGGATGTTTCATCCACATTGACAAACCCGGCCTCCAGATAGGTAAACTCAGCCGTATAATCTTCTCCCAGAAGCCCCAGTGCCATATGCATGGTCGAGGCGTTCTGATTACCCGTACTTTCTGCCATCCGTCTTGCGGCTCTGCCGGTCGGTGCCATTAACTGCACTTCAGACTTACATTTCATGCCGTGAATATAAAGGATTACCTTTAAAACAGTTGTCTTTCCGGTACCCGGACCACCTGTAATGATGCTGATGGGATTGGCAAACACCATCCTGACCGCCTGTTTCTGCTTTTCTGACAGTGTAATTCCCAGGACTTTCTGCGCCTGTACAAGTTCAGTTTCCACATTAAGTGATTCCATGGGATAAAGAATCCGCCTTGCTATCATGGCTGCGGTCTGGTCCTCTGCTTCAAACTGGCGGAAGGTATAAACCTTTTCACCATCCAACACAATGCTGTTCTGCATGACCAGACGGTAGAGTACATTGCTCACATCCTGAACGCTCACTGCCTGAAAAGTCAGATCCTTATTCAGCACTTCCAGTGTCCGTTCTGTTAAAAATTCCTGTTCCAGATAAAGATGTCCTTCCTTCATAGCCTCACTTAGCACGTAACTGATGCACCCTGAAATACGCATGGGATCATTCAGAGTCTTTCCAAGTGCTCTGCCAATGTTATCCACTGTCAGAAATCCAAATCCCTTAACTGCACATAACATATATGGGCGTTTCCGGATGATATCCACAGATTCATCTTTAAATGTCTGCAGGATCAGATTCACTTTCTTTGGTGTCACTTTGTAAGGAGCCAGAAAGGTCATCAGCTCCCGAAACACCCGGTTCTTCCCAAAGGAATCCATAATCCCACAGAGTTTCTTTTCAGAAATTCCCGGAACGGAAAGCAGTTTCTCCGGTGTTTTTTCAATGACTTCCAGCGTATCCAGACCAAATTGATGATAGATGGCTTCCGCCGTCCTCTGTCTGACACCTTTTATTGCTCCAGAAGCTAAATATCCAACAATTCCTTCTTTCGTCCTGGGAACAATTTCCATAAAGGATTCCACCTTATACTGCAGGCCATGACTTCCGTTTTCCCAGGCTCCTTCCATTTCCAGTTCAATCTGATCTGTAAGGGGCAAATTGTATCCAACAGCAGTAAACCCGATCATCTTTCGGGATGCCAGATACTTATCCCTTGCTGACAATGGCACCGAAGTATCCTGGGTACAATAGAGTGCTACAGTAAAACCATTTCCTTCATTCATATAGATCTTATTCACATATCTGCATCGCATCTTCCACATCCCTCCTGTCTGAATCTGCCAAACACTATGCAGCCTCCTTCTTTATACGAAACGTTCTGCTCTCAGTTGTCTTCGCATATTCTTCATAAATATCGGGATGCTGAATCTTCAGCTTTTCCATCTGCGCTTTTCCGATCTGTGTACGTTTTGTCGGATTATACGTAACCCGGTAACAATTCGTACCATCCTTTAAAATGGCTTTGCATCCGGCTCCTAACTGCTCCACAAAAGGCACACTGATCGCTCGCTGCTCCGCTTCGATCTCTTTTTTTCTTTTTTCAATTTGGGATTTTTCCTCTGCCAGAGCAAGATATCTTTCAAGATTTTTAGATTCCAGACATGATAATTCGATTTCCGGGAGACTAATGTCCGCATATCCCACAGATCTTCGGATACTATCTAAAATAAGGTCTGTCTTTCCGTTATACGGCGGTTCCACATGTTTTTCAACATATTCCTCCCAGAAGAATGCTTCCTGTTCTATTAGGTCTTCTTCATCCATCAGATCACGCTCCAGAAAACGGAATACAAATTCGTCTTCATTATTCCCATACAGACATGCAATATAAGCTTTCTGCATGTTCATGACCGACAGATAATGTTTGACCTGGAGCACATAATTATCCGGAATTGCATCATCATCCCATTTCTTACTTGCATTGTAATTACAGGTCTTACATTCAAGAATTCCATATGTACCATCGGGAAATAAAATAAAAAAATCCACATCTGCAAGCATGAACGGATACAGAGGATGCCGGAACATTTTTCTTACCGGAAATACCTTCAGTCCTGTCTTTCTGACAAAAATTTCTGCGACAAGATCTTCCAGCCGATGCCCGACTTCCTTTGCAACCCAGTTACTTTTTTCTTCCTCCGGAATAGCAGGCAGAATCCCCACCTTGTTGTTATATAGATCCCTGATTGTCGCAAACGGGGAGATTCCCATGATGGCGGCTACATCGCTGCCACCAATTCCCTTTTTACGATAATCAAGCCATTCCTCTCTCGTAAGTCCACTGATATCCACTACAATCTCCGGTTCATAATTCAAATTCAGTCCTGTCATTCTTTATTTCCTCCTTCTGATTTTTCTTTTCGCCTTACCATTTGATTGCTCCACCTACATCAAACTCTTTCCAGTCTAAAGCCAATGCACGGGTAATCTGTTCTTCCAGATTAATGATTGCTGCCCCCTGCATTCCTTCACAGGCTGCAAAGAACGATGCTTCGTTCATAGCAAAATAAATGTCATGTGCAGTGCAGGGTCCGTTTCCTTTCTGGAACTCGAACATTTCCGCCACATCATTGATCAACTTTTTTCGGATTCCCAGGCGTTTCATCGATAAACGAATACAATTCAGCGGATGACGGATTTCAATATCCATTAATTTTGTTATATCTGAAATTGCATCCTGATATCTGGAACAGAGCATTCTTAAATTTGCCAGAAATTGTGTCATATCAGCGCCACCGGTATGTGCCAGTTTGATTGGACTACCAAGGCTGATCGTCCTGCCACTGCTGGAGCAGGTCAGCATCGGATACAGATTTGCACCGCTTACCGCAACATCTGATGTAGTAAGCCTTACAGCGGGTGCAATGATATTATCGCTGATGCCATGATCACTTAAAGCATCCCTGTAAGTATCCAGAAGTTCCTGATTTCCCCCAAGTTCCCACATTGCGGAAACAATGGAATGATCGAACATTCCGGAACCTTCCACGTAACTGTTTCCCGGAAAATTGGTATTCAGAAACTGCATGGTCATCTCAAATACTGCCCGCATATCCAATATGCTGTAATCATGATGATCTCCACCGTGAACTGCAGATACTTTTCCATCTGCAATCTTGATCAGAGCATCCCCTTTCGCTACCTTCAGGCAATAATTCACTACCTTCGCATAATTTGCTGTTTCCAGTTTTCTAAGCCCCGATCCAGAAATTCCTGCCCGATCCAGAATTGTCCGGATTGCACAGGTACGCACCGGATAGGTCTCACCCTTAATTTTTAAGGCAAGCTGGGTATTATTCTCAGTATCCTCCAGGATCTCTTCCCAGTTTTTTCCTACTGTGTCCTTCATTTTACCCGCTTCCTGAATAGCCGGAACCAGTCGCAGTGTTCTTGTAGGCTTACGGATCCAGGAAGATTCTTTTGCTCTCTGTGCCAAAAATTCCAGCATCTCCTTTGGGTCTGCAAACGTCGTCTGATACGCATCTGCAAAAATTCTTGTTTCATTCATGTGTCTTTCCACCTTTCTTAAAATAAGTTTTATCCATAAACAGCTCAAAGCTGGTTGTGGCTGCATCATCTGCCATTAAACAAATAAAAAAAGGAATGAAAAGAGTATTTCTCCATCCATTCCTAAATCTCTGGTATTTTACCTAATAAAACAAAAAGCATCACTACCGCGATACACACCGCATAGTGACACTTTATACAAACATAAACAGCTTATGCCAGACAGGAAGTTTTTCTCTGCCTGTTGATTCCGGGATTCACACAATCCCAGAACTTCCCTACAAGGGAATGCATAAAAAACAAACTATATCAGTATAGTAGCACAAGATATTGTTTGTGTCAATTCTATATATACTATATATTGTTTTCTGTAATAAAAACAATATGCTCACCCAGGAATTCTTTACATGTCTGTTTTACCTTTCCGTACTGCTCACTGTCTTTCTTAGCAGCTCCTGCACACAATGCAGAAAGGGGACATCCCTCACAGTTGTTCTGCAAGGCTTCCTTAATCCATTCGATTTCCTGTTCTGTTCCGATTACTTTCATCTGACTCACCTCTATTACATCATACCCCGAAATCATACACATAACACATCTTTTTACTGATAACTTTTTAAATAAACGTCTGCAATCCGCCAGATTCTGTGTATATGATCATGTATGTTGTATTATATCCGCAAATTACGGATATAATCAATAATATTATTCTCTTTACTTTTAATACACCTATTTTAATCCGTAATTTCACTTTCGTAAATAGATTAAAATAAAGAAAACGAGGTGAGAAAAAATGGATGAAAAATATATTGCAGACCGAATCACAGAGCTGCGCCTTAGAAAAAATGTATCCGAATATCAAATGAGTCTTGATCTTGGTAAAAATAAAAGTTACATCCAGAATATCAGCTCCGGACGTTCTCTGCCTTCCATGAGCCAGTTTTATGAAATATGCCGTTATTTTGATATTACACCACAGGAGTTCTTTGATGAAAGGATTCATAACTTACCTCTTTATCAAAAAGCAAACGATCTTTTAAAACAGTTGGATGAGGATGATATGATGGCGGTTATATCCATTCTCAAAAGATTAACCGCCAAACATCCCTAATGATTCTTACAGGCTGCCTTTTATGGCAGCTTAATTTTTTTCCAAAATTCTTCCAATCTTCAAAATTTCATGACTATTTCTAAGTGAATGGGCAAGGCCCCAGATGTACCTTGATAATTTCATACACCTCTCAGAAGATTGATATAGGTGCTGCAGATAGTGCCTGCATTTATTGCGTGCCTGCAGCTTTAAGATTACATAGTAACGCCTTCTACGTGGCCTGGAAGGGCATAGGAACTGGATTCTGGGAGATTTACCATTTTTCGTCAGGCTATTTTACAATAGTAAAATTACTCTAAACTTGATATAATAATGGACAGGTATTGAAGTTTTATCCTGTCCGTAGAAAGGAGCAGAATGATTACAGTAACAAAAAGTGATTTGATAAAGTTAGGTTATGGTCCTTCTTTTTCAGCAGATATTATCCGGGAAGCGAAAAAGCTGATGATTGCCAAGGGCCATACTTATTATCAATCAAAGAAACTGGACAGGGTGCCAAAGGAAGCGGTTGAGGAATTATTGGGAATCACTTTGCCAGATACTGAAAACTAAGTGTACTTCTTGCATTAGAGAAGGAGTGTAACCATGGCAAAAGATCCAATCAAGAAAGCAACTAACGGAACCTATTATTTCAGGGCGAACTTAGGAAAACACCCTGTAACTGGGAAACAAATACAAAAATATCGCAGTGGATTTGCAACAAAGAAAGAGGCTCGGGCAGAATATTCAAAGCTTATTCTGTCTACACCAGATGAGCTTACTGAAAAGAAAGAGGAAGTGACTTTCAAAAAATTTATTCAAGAGATTTATCTTCCCTGGTATAAAACCCAGGTAAAAGAAAGTACATACAAGAACAGATATGCTACCATTGAAAAACACTTTGCCTATTTCTATAAGATGAATACTGACAAAATTGAGCCAATTCATGTGCAAAACTGGCAATTAAAACTGGCAAAAAACTACAGCCCAAATTATGTAAGAATTATTCAGGGTATGCTTGCAATCGCATTTGACAGGGCTATTGTACTCGGACTTGCAAAGAAAAATCCAGCCCGAATGATCGGAAATGTCAAAAGCAGAAAACCGAAAATTGATTTCTGGACATTGGAAGAATTCCAGAAGGTCATTTCTCTTCTGTATAAGGGAGATTATTATGAACACTATCTGTTCATTTCCTACTGGTTGTTATTTATGACTGGAATGCGAATCGGAGAAGCGGCAGCACTGCAATGGTCAGATATTGATTTTGAGACAGGCGTTCTCAGCATCAACAAGAATCTTTACTACAAAACCATGACCGACTATAAATTTGTAGAGCCAAAAACGCAAGCAGGTATTCGGGATATCGTTATAGATGATGATACGATAAAAGAACTGAAAGAATGGAAAGAAGTTCAACAGAAAGTTCTACCAAAATGTAATTTCGTATTAAGCTATAACGGAACGCCCACCAGCAAGACAACTTTGCCAAGAGCCCTGGAAAAGCTGGCAAATCTTGCTGGTGTCCACCGTATTAAAATTCATGCCTTACGGCATTCCCACGCTTCCCTGTTAATCAGCATGGGAGAAAACCCATTAATCATCAAAGACCGTTTAGGACACGAAAAAATCCAAACGACTTTGGGAACCTATGGGCATTTATATCCAAACAGCAACTTTGAAGTAGCAAAGAAGCTGACAGGAAAACTTACCTATACACCTGCAACAGAAAGTGTGGCTGATTACACAAGCAATCAGTTCACAGCTGAGTATCATAAGCAGGTGAATTAAAAAAATGCAATAAAAATGCAATTTTCAAAGGCCGAAGCCCGGAAGCCCCGTAAAATAAGGCTTTCTGGCCCACCGCCTACTATTCAAACTCAATCGTACCCGGCGGCTTGCTGGTCAAATCATAGAATACGCGGTTAACGCCTTTAACTTCGTTAATAATGCGGTTCATAACCTTATTCAGTACTGCATACGGAATCTCAGCAGACTCGGCTGTCATGAAGTCGATGGTCTTCACTGCGCGGAGCGCTACAGCGTAATCATAAGTTCTGAAGTCACCCATAACGCCTACACTTCGCATATTTGTCAGTGCTGCAAAATACTGGTTCGGCATCCATGAAGGATCTTCACCATGTTCTTTCTTATACTCAGCTGCAGCATTGTCTACCTCTTCACGATAAATGAAATCTGCATCCTGTACAATACGAACCTTCTCTGCAGTAACTTCACCGATAATACGGATTCCAAGTCCCGGTCCCGGGAATGGCTGACGGAATACCAGTCTCTCCGGAATTCCAAGCTCCAGACCTGCTTTACGAACCTCATCCTTGAAAAGGTCGCGGAGCGGTTCGATGATTTCCTTGAAATCAACGAAATCCGGAAGTCCGCCTACATTGTGGTGAGATTTGATCACTGCGGACTCTCCGCCCAGACCACTCTCTACAACATCCGGATAAATAGTTCCCTGTGCCAGGAAATCTACCGCACCAATCTTCTTGGCCTCTTCTTCAAAAATACGGATAAATTCTTCACCGATGATCTTACGTTTTGCTTCAGGCTCTGTAACACCTGCCAGCTTGTCATAGTATCTCTGCTGTGCATTGACGCGGATAAAGTTCAGGTCAAACTGACCGTTTGGTCCGAATACACCCTCAACCTCATCTCCCTCATCTTTACGAAGAAGACCATGATCTACAAATACACAGGTAAGCTGCTTGCCGATTGCTCTGGAAAGAAGTCCTGCTGCAACGGAAGAGTCAACACCACCTGACAGGGCAAGGAGAACTTTTCCATCTCCGACCTTCTCGCGGATTTCTCTGATAGTATGCTCAACAAAAGCATCCATTTTCCAGTCTCCGGCACATCCGCATACACCAAGTACGAAGTTGGAAAGCATCTTCTTTCCTTCTACTGTATGAAGCACTTCCGGATGGAACTGGATCGCATACAGCTTCTTCTCCTCATTCTGTGCAGTCGCTACCGGACAGTCTGCTGTGTGAGCAGAAATCTCAAATCCTGGTGCAACCTGGGAAATGTAATCTGTGTGGCTCATCCAGCAGATTGTTTTGTCAGATACGTCTTTGAAGATTTTGGAATCTGTCTTATCTACCAGAACCTCTGTCTTTCCATATTCGCTCACATCTGCTTTCTCAACTTTTCCGCCCAGAACATGCATCATAAGCTGTGCGCCATAGCAAAGTCCCAGAACAGGAATACCAAGCTCAAATAATTCTTTATTGCATGTAGGTGAATCTGCCTCATAGCAGCTGTTCGGACCACCGGTAAGGATGATTCCCTTAGGATTCATTGCCTTGATTTTCTCAAGATCGGTCTTGTATGAATAGATTTCGCAGTATACGTTACATTCTCTCACACGTCTGGCAACCAGCTGATTGTACTGACCGCCGAAATCCAGTACGACGACTGTTTCTCTTTTCATGTTTTCCTCCTTGTTTCTCATTATTTGTAACTGTAAAGATATTGAACCGTTACCATTGAATTTTATTATAAATTACAGTTCAGATTTTTACAATGCTTATTTTCAGTTTTCCACCTTGTGTTTCCTTACCTCCAGTTTATAACTTTTTTAGAATTTAATCACGTTTTTTTCAATAGTCCATCACATTTTGCTCACAAATTCCCTGTATATTAATAAGCAAATAAAGCAAATGCTTTACAAACAGGTTGCAAATGCTTTTTCACATAGATTTTTAACTTTTTTCTTTTTCATACTTATGCCGGACCGCAAGGTCCGGCCCTCCTTCTTTTTACAGACCTTTTCAGGTCTTTTTTTTCTTTTTTATAAGTTTTTTAGAATTTAATCACAATTTCTTCAACAGTCCATCACATTTTGCTCACATTTTCCCTGTATATTAATAGGCAAATAAAGCAAACGCTTTATTTATAATAAAACTTTTTCTTTTTCATACTTGCCGGATCGCAAGATCCGGCACTCCTTCTTTTAAAATGTGAAATCCCGCTCGCAGTAAGACACAACTGTGAGCGGGATTTTTGTGTTACTCTTGATTTAGAGGATTACTATAGTTAAATTCCCATTGTAAGAATCTCCATCAGTACCCCAAGCAATGACGAATTCAAATTCATGGATACCAGAACAGGCACCGCCTCTGTGCCCAGCTCTTTCACTACTTTATAAACGTCTGTCTTCTGTGCATAGGTAATCTGTGCTTTTTCCAGAATCTCATAAGCCTCTTCTGCATAGTCTCTCTGATAAACAGCTGCATCCGCCGCAAAAGTAATCTTCACCTGCGCATCTGCCGGCACATCCTTCAGGATCACTATTGTTCCATGAAGCTTCTCATCCTCCGCGAACTCTGCATCCTTATATGCCTGTCCGTTTACAGTAACCTCCTGTGGCTTGTCCTGAATATTGCAGAAGCGAATCTTCCAGGAACGTTTCTGTGGGATCACTGCATTGTTGCCCTGTGCGGCTTCAATAGTAAATACAGTTCCTGTTTCATCAGCAGTCTTTGTCATTCTGGTAGATGCCCAGTTCTCATCCAGATCTTCCGGTGTGTCACCGTTATCTTCCCAGAGAACAAATTCACCAGTTTTTCCAGGATATACAAGCACTTCCAGTTTCTCAGGATTCTCGATGGAATTATCATATACTTCCATATCTTTTAACGGAACAATGCTACCTTCACGTACAAGTACCGGCATCTCATAAATATCTCTCCAGAGATCCACTTTTCTGCCGCCTTTATATGCTCTTCCGTTAAAGAAATCATACCAGATTCCCTGTGGGATCCAAGTCTCAGCGCCTGCCAGCCCGGTAACCGGGTCCAGCTTATCAGTAATCGGGGATACCATCATTTCTGTGCCAAAGTAATAGTTGTTCGGTACTTCATAGGTTTCCTCACGTTCCGGCTCCATATAGTACATCGGCTGTACCAGTGGCAGTCCCTCTCTGCTCGCGCGGCGGTTCATAGTATAAAGATACGGAACCAGCTGATGACGCAGTTTCAGGAAATTCTTCATAACTGTTTCCACGATCTGGTTATATTTCCACGGTTCTTTTCCATTAAACGGGTTGTCTGTGCTGTGCAGACGGTTCATCGGAGAAAAGACTCCAAGCTGTACCCATCTTGCAGTGAGCTCATCATCTCTGTAGCCAAGCATATGACCGCCAATATCATGGCTCCACCATCCAAAACCAATGTTGCTGGCATTTGCTGTGAAATATGGTTGGAACTTCAGACTCTCCCAAGTGATAATGGTATCACCGGAAAAACCTACCGGGTATCTGTGGCTTCCAGGTCCTGCATATCTGGAGAAAGTCAGTGGGCGTTTTCCTTTCCACTTGCTGTCCAGATAGTGATAGTGGTTCAGCATCCAGAGCGGATCCAGTCCCGGAACTTTGGTAACAGTTCCCTGCTGCCAGTCAAGCCACCAGAAGTCTACACCCTCTTCTTCCATCGGATGATGCAGTTCCTCGAAATATGTCTCAATGAATTTCGGATCTGTCATGTCAAAAAGCACCGGTTCTTTGCTTGCAGGATCAATTCCCATCTTCTCCGCAACTCTCGGATATGCTTCCTCATAAGCACGGATTCCATCTGCCGGGTGAACGTTCAGCGTGATCTTATAACCGTGTTTATGGAGCCAATCCATGAATTCCGGCGGATTCGGGAAAAATTTCTTATTCCATGTATATCCGGTCCAACCGCTTCCATAAACAGGATCCACATCTTCAACCAGATGCCAGTCCATATCTACAACTGCGATAGAGAACGGCACTTCTTCTTTCTCAAAGCGCTCTACCAGTTCTTTGTACTCCGGCTCTGTGTATTTGTGATATCTGCTCCACCAGTTTCCAAATGTGTATCGTGGAAGCAGAGGTGTTTTTCCACATAATCTGTAGAAATCCTGCAGACATTCCACATATCTGTGGCCATATCCAAAGAAATAGAAGTCTGCTCTGTTTCCCTGACGCGGCTCTACCATTCCGTCTTCGCCCATAGCCATGGTGTGGGAATCATCCAGAACTGAGAATCCATTTCTGGACATAATGCCGTGATCCAGCGGGATCTCGCCGTCTGCCTCATCCAGGGTTCTGGCTGTTCCAAGCAAATCTTTCGGCGCATCACCGTAATGCCATACACGCTCGCTGGCTTTACCACCTGCTACACGGATCATCAGACCGCTTGGTGAAAATTTCTGCCTGTCATAGTGAATTTCCAGGTCTTTAGTATAAATATGTAATTCTTCACCGCCATCACTTACCTTGAATTCCGGCACCGGGAAATCACGGTTGCACACCATCTGCGTTGCACGATCCTCGAACTGTCCGTCCTCGCTGTATTCAAAGCGGATCAGGGCTGTTGTCAGCATTGTGATCCTGTAATGATCACCCGCGATCACCGCTTCCTTTCTGCATACAGGATTGCCTTCCAATGCAAATTTCTTTAAGTCCATAAAAGTTTTCCTCCTTTACGTTCCCGGCAGTCTGGTACTGCCTGCTTTTGAGATTATTTTATCCTTTTACAACTCTATTGACAATAAAAAAGACATCCTAAAGCCAAATTTAAGCATAAGGACATCTATAAACTGGATCCTGTATTCTTCCCCAAAACACTATTGATACCTTTCCACTCCTATGAAAAACTCTTCATAAAGGCGTAAATATTGACTTTCTTCAATTTCCCAGACACCTTTATTTCCAGTTTTCCCATAAAACAAAAAAAACACCGTCCCCGCGGCAATCGCATTGTCCGCAAAAACAGTGTTCTTAGTGCGCCTTCAGGGGTTCGAACCCTGGACACCCTGATTAAGAGGAATCCGTATTGTTCTGGACTTCTGTTAATAATCGAGATATAATAGCTATGCTGTCGACTCTTTCCAGCAGGAAGGAGGTGCGTTAGTGTGGATTTAATTATTTCTTTTCTTATTTCGGTTATGGCAAGTGTAGTTGGTTACTACATATGCAAATGGTTAGACCGGAATCATTAGACAGCTAGCCTAAACGAACCCCCATGGACTGGTCCTCCATGGGGGTTCATTGCGTTAGCTTGGAATTATTTCTTTTCTGGTTACTATTATATTACTTCTTAATTGCGTTTATGTCAATCCTCATGTATCTTAAAAAATTTGTAGTTAAACATAGATTAGTGCTTGCAGCATAATAAAATGAGATACAAATTTTACTGTATTCCTTAATTTTTCTTATACTGTTTCTTTATTCTTTCTATATGTTCTTGCTTTTCTTTATCATTTAATTGTGTTCCTGGTAATAAACTTTTATAAATTTCTTCTATTTCTTCATGCTGCAAAATGTCCGGGCAGTTTTCTTGTTCCTTAATAAACTTTTTCAATTCATCATATCTTTTTACGTACAATTTAGGACTTTCTGTTTTCACTTTCTTTAAAATAGCATTTTTATTAAATGTAATAAGTGATATATATTTATCTTCACCAATGTTTAAGACTTTTTCCAAATTTTTAATGTGACTTCTATTTTGTTTTACTGGATTATAAAAGAAAAACTTTTTCCCTTTTAATGTTTCACACCAATTTTTACTTTGTTCATCTCCGAATATCCATCCTGAATAATTTTTATTTTCAACGACATAGATTCCTTTTGTGCTTATCATAATAATGTCCAGTTCTGTTTTGTCTCCCGATCGGTTAGGAATATAACAATTAAATAGTAATTTATTTTCAAATGTAGCAGTTTCCAGAACTTGTGATGTTCTGTATTCTCCCCTTGCTCCTTGATTATTTATAATTTGCAGAAAACTTTTCTTACTTTGTCTTCCATACGACGATTTTTTATATTGTGTATTTTCATACCAATATGCAACAGCAACAGCTCCCCAAACTATTACTATAATCGCAATTATAAACATTGTATACTCTTGACTTAACATACTTTTTCTTCTCCTACTTATGATTATTTATCCAATCTTGGATTCTGATAATTTTTCTTTCTCATTACTTTCTTCGTAAGCGATGAATAACATACCCGTTTTCATCGCCTACAAATCATGATTATACAGGAAGTTCGATCCTGTGTTCTATCGTATTGCTTTCAACATCGGCAGGACCTGTGC
>NZ_JBQHWS010000026.1:0-36392 GCF_052063845.1 Blautia sp. HCP3S3_D9 | reverse complement strand
CCGCATATACCTGCACCTGCAAGGGCAAGCGTGCCGTTACCGGCAATATGTCCGATATACATTCTGTCAATGATACTGTAAAGGACATTGACAAACTGCGCGGTCATAGAAGGAATGGCAAGCTGCAGCACCAGAGTGCGTATTGGAGCCTTGCCAAGATCTGCTGTTGTATTCATTTTTATTTCCTCATCCGTTCGAAAGGGACTGTCGCGCTTTTTCGCGGCAGCCCCTTTCTGTTATTAAATGTTATTGTTTTGTTACTGTTCACAGAGCGAACAGTAACACTGTTTTATATAACAGTAATAATGGGTGTCAGATATGCTCTGCCATATCTGACGTATAAGTTATAATTAAATTTATTTCTGCCTGTTCTACAATCAGAATATAACGTTCTACGTAATGCAACGTATTCCGGATATTCAGATCAGGCTGCATCTTTTTCCTCAGGACTGTAATCAGAAACTCCATATTCAACGGTTCCTTCATTTGTATCCTGATCTGTAGCACTTCCACCACTGAGAACATAAGTGATGACCTCGTCCGGAACGCCAGCTTTGGACAAGTTGTCCATAAGAGTGGTGAAGTCAAGTGTGGCAGCATAGGAATTCATATCATCGTCATTGGTTATGTCATAAACGTCTCCAAGATCTGTCAGATCCGGGATATCAACAGATTCTCCTGCACCGGAAGTAATTGTGAAGCTTCCGAGAGTGCTGCCTGCACTTTCAACGGACAGTGCAACAGAACCGGAATCTTTTGCTGAATTTAAGTCTAATACAAGCGCGAAGTTCTCAAACATGGAAAGTGAAGAATCTCCGTCTTCTGAAGAATCAGCAGGGAAAGTGATGGTATAGTTACCATTTAAGTAACCTTCTTTTGCAGATTCTGTGTCGTAATCTTTTACCTCAATAATGGCTGCGGCTGTGTCGTCCTGAGAAATTTCATAGGTTCCGTTTAATTTACCGTCATTAATCTGACCGGATCCGGACAGGGAGAGTGTGCCGGAATCATCTGTTACAATGGAGAGAAGGTAACCAAAGTCTGAGCCGTCTTTCGTCATCTGCCAGTTCAGAACAGGAGTTATTTCATCGCCCTCCTGAAATTCAATCTCACGTCCTGCAATTCTGTCGGTCTCATCAACCCAGATTCTGGTGTTGAGATGAGAATCATCGGAATTACTGGTATCTGCATCTTTCAGAGAATCAAGGCCGTCTTCTACAGCTTTGGTGAAGTTTTCGTACAGATCTTCATTGCTGGAAAGTTTGTCTGTCCAGGTATTGAGGATGTTCTCAATATCACTGTCTGATTTTGCTTCTTCCAGGATTGCGGTTGCAGTTTTGACGGCATCTTCTGCTGAAACCTGTGCTTCGTATACAGTACAGTCCTGGCTGATCTCACCGGTTGTAAGAGTTTCCTGACTGCTTTCGCCTTCTGTAATGTTATCGAAGAGCATAGAGCCGTATTTATTCAGAAGTGTTTCTACCACAGATGCTTCCGGCAATGTTGCCGCCAGATCAGACATCATGGAAACACTCAGGTTGATACTGTCTGAATAAGCTGTGGCAAAATGATCAGTCGGAATATTTACGTCTGTATCGCCAGGGGCTAACTCTTCGATATCACTTTCAATGCTGGCAGCCTGCTGGTCCGCGGCTTCTGCCAGATTGGTCTTGAAATATTTATCAGAGAGTTCTGGAATGCGCATATAAATATTTTGGGTGTCCGGATCCATATAATATTCTAAAGTACAGATTTCGCTGTCGTTAAGAAGGAGCTTCATGAGCACTCCCTCTTTTCCCTCTGTAAAAGAAATATCATTGGAAAGTGTGACATTGTCCAGCCAGGAGACATCAAATGGTGCGATAAATCCCAGAAGTGAGCGGCCGGAATCTTCAAATTTCAGAATCATATCACTCTGCATTCCGGACATCAGAGACTGGCTTTCCTCTATAGATGTAGCGTAAGAAGATACCATTTTTGTGACCTTTTTTGCCCATGCATCTTTTTCGATGGAAGCGTAGCTGTCTGCTGCAAATGCTGTAGATGGAATTGCAGCGGTACCAAGAAGTGCCGCAGCACAGATTGCGGTTGTTTTTCTGAACCATTTCTTTGTTTTCATAAGAGCCTCCTTATGTTCTATTATGAATCTTATGTGGTGGTATTGAATTTCAGGACATTCATTTTCTGCTCTGAAAAACAGGCCTGTCATTATTCCCTGAAAGACATTACAGACTGAAATAACAATCTATATCAATTTTACCAGATATAAATGGAAAAAGCTACAAATTTTCGACAATATGGAAAAAGATGTCGATATTTTCGAAAATTATTTACATACACTGGCTCAGACGGTGAATGATTTCCTTTATATCAGCCACTTCAATGGAAGAATAATTCATAATATATACATTCTCCGGCGCTTCATCCGAAACGTGATAGTAATCGGACAGGGGGGAAAGTTTTATGCTGTGAGCACCTGCAGACTGGATCAGTTTCGACTCTGTCAGAGAAGTATGAACTTCCATAAGGAAATGCACACCTGCTTCTTCTCCGGAAATGGTAACAAGATCATTCAATCGGCTGTTCCTGATGGCTTTGATCAGAGAATCACGTTTGGAATGATAGTAATTTCTTAGTCGATTGATATGTTTCTCGAAATAACCTTCCTGAATGAACTTTGCCAGTGTGTACTGTTCAAAGTTTGAGACAGTACAGGAGTAAAAAGAAAGTTTTTTATAAAATTCATCCAGCAGATGCCCGGGAAGTACCATATAACTGATACGGACAGTAGAGGAAAGGGTCTTTGTAAATGTATTCATATAAATAACTTTATCCGAGACATCAATGCTCTGTAGTGTCGGGATTGGCTGACCGCTCAGCCGAAGCTCGCTGTCGTAATCATCTTCGATGATATAGCGGTTTTCTCCTCTGGAAGCCCATCCGAGAAGCTCATAGCGTCTGCTGATCGGCATAACGATACCTGTAGGATAATGATGAGAAGGGGAGATATGAAGAATATCTGCTTTTTTTTCTTCCAGTTTAGAAACTTTTACCCCGTCGCCGTCCATATCGATGTATTCGCAGGGAACCTGCCAGCTTTTATAAATCTGAGGGATTTTTCTGTATCCTGGATTTTCTACAGCATAGACTTTATCTTTGCCGAAAAGCTGGATCAGAAGTCCGTAGAGGTATTCCGTACCGGCACCTACGATGATCTGCTCCGGCAGGACAGTCATGCCGCGGAATTCTTTCAGATATGTGGCAATGGCCTCGCGGAGAAAAAGGATTCCGCCGCATGGAGGGTTGGTCATTAATTGCATCTGATTCTCGTTTAATACTTCACGGACCATCTTTGTCCAGATCGTGAATGGAAAAAGCTCGGACTGTGTCTGATTACTGGAAAAATCAGCCAGGTATCCGGAGTCTCCGCTTGTGAGTGGAACCATTTCTTTTGTGATATTTTTCTTTTCGATCTCTATGGCTTTCTTGAAATCAGTGACATAGAAGCCTCTTTTCGGCATGGAATAAATATAACCTTCTGCAATTAACTGCTCATAGGCATTTTCTACAGTGATCACGCTTATACCCAGATTTTTTGCGAAAGAGCGTTTGGACGGTAATTTCTCTCCGGGCTTGATATTTCCCTGTAATATGTCGTTTTTGATGCATTTATATAAATATTCGTAAAGGGAATCTGACCCTGTATTTGTAAAATTATAGGTAATCATTTGTGATAGTTTCTCCAATCTGACCTTACTGAATATATCTGAATTGACGATTTAAATATATTCACTTCTGCATTATACTCTGTCCAAGCTGATTCGTACAGAAGAGATTTAATATTTCATTGCAATTGTTTGAAATCGTTACTGTTCGTCGACAATATTTCTCAAGATATTTTTGATGAGTGAATGTTAATGAAAACCGGAGATGTAGATGACAAGTATAACTTGTTGATAATATTCCGGGATGATGAGGGTGAACAGATTTGGAGAAACGATATCAGAAATCAAATATAACACAGGAGGAATTTCACATGGAAAACAGATATGAATTAAACAAACAGCTTGCACAGATGTTAAAAGGCGGTGTCATCATGGATGTTACCACACCGGAGCAGGCAAAGATCGCAGAGGCAGCAGGTGCATGTGCAGTTATGGCATTGGAGCGTATCCCGGCAGATATCCGTGCAGCAGGCGGCGTTTCCAGAATGAGTGATCCAAAGATGATCCAGGGAATCCAGAATGCAGTTTCCATCCCAGTCATGGCAAAATGCAGAATCGGTCATTTCGTAGAGGCGCAGGTGCTGGAAGCCATCGAGATCGACTATATTGATGAGAGTGAAGTATTATCTCCTGCAGATGATGTTTATCATATTAATAAAAGAAACTTCAAAGTTCCGTTTGTATGCGGTGCAAAAGACCTTGGAGAGGCACTGAGAAGAATCAATGAAGGTGCTTCCATGATCCGTACAAAAGGAGAACCAGGAACCGGAGATATCGTGCAGGCAGTACGCCATATGCGTAAAATGAACAGTGCCATCGCACAGCTTACAAGCATGAGAGAAGATGAACTCTTCGAAGCTGCAAAACAGTTTCAGGTACCATATGAACTGGTTGAATATGTACATAAGAACGGCAAACTTCCGGTAGTAAACTTCGCAGCAGGCGGTGTTGCAACTCCTGCAGACGCAGCTCTGATGATGCAGCTTGGCGCAGAGGGTGTATTCGTTGGTTCCGGCATCTTCAAATCCGGTAATCCGGCAAAGAGAGCTAATGCAATCGTAAAAGCAGTTACGAACTATACAGATGCGAAGATGATCGCAGAGTTATCCGAAGATCTTGGAGAGGCCATGGTTGGTATCAATGAAAGCGAGATCCAGCTTCTGATGGCAGAAAGAGGCAAATAATGACAATTGCAGTTTTAGCAGTGCAGGGTGCCTTTATCGAACATGAGAAGAAACTTGAGAAACTGGGCGCATCCTGTATTGAACTCAGAAAAGCAGAAGATCTGGAACAGCATTACGATGGTCTGGTACTTCCGGGAGGAGAAAGCACAGTACAGGGAAAACTCCTCAAAGAACTTGGAATGTATGACACCATCAAATCTCAGATAGAAGCAGGAATGCCGGTTTTGGCAACCTGTGCAGGACTGATCCTGTTGGCAGACAATCTTGAAGGTGGAGAACCAGGTCACTTACAGACCATGCCAGTAACCGTGAAGCGTAATGCCTATGGAAGACAGCTCGGCAGCTTCCATACAGAAGCTGATCTGGAAGGAATTGGAGAAGTCCCAATGACATTCATCCGCGCCCCGTATGTAGCAGAAGCAGGAGACGGCGTACAGGTACTTGCAACAGTAGAAGACAGAATCGTAGCCGTAAAATATAAAAACCAGCTCGCCCTCGCATTCCACCCGGAACTGGACGAGAATGATGAGATACATAAGGCGTTTCTGGCGATGTGTGAAAAATAAAGCATACTTGACAAAATTCGCTAGTTCATAGATAATGCCTGTATACAAATACCTGTAGAGGTACTGGGAGGTGTTAACTTGAAACAGTGTATGGATTCTGACAATCTGCACAGACGATTAAGAAAGATCATCGGACAGGTGCAGGCGATTGACCGTATGATTGACGAAGATGTTCCGTGTGAGGATATCCTTTCACAGATAAACGCAGCGAAATCAGCATTGCATAAAGCAGGACAGGTGGTCTTGGAAGGGCATATTCAGCATTGTGTGCGTGATGGAATCGAGCATGGAGATGCGGATAAGACTATCGCAAACTTTACAAAGGCAGTGGAACGATTTGCAAATATGAAATAATATTGAGGACCAGAAATATATTTTTTATCATCTGGTGATCAGAGACAAGAGAAAACCCGGAAATTCAGAAGTACCCAGTCAAATGGAACTTCATGATTTTCCGGGCTTATTTTTTGCGGTAAAAATTTTCTCCGGACATTGAATCCATTTCCGAAACCGTTTCGTTATAAAAGATAGCGGTTAAGAAATTAACAACTATCTACGGGCACGCTTTTCAACAAGTCCGAGGAGTCCATACAGGATAATAGCGATGATGCACAGGATGATAATGGACATCAGCACCCAGGTAAGCTTAAAAGTCTGACTGGAATAGATGATCAGATATCCAAGTCCTTTTCTGGCACCGATAAATTCTCCTATGATGACACCGACCAGGCAAAGACCGATATTAACTTTCATAACACTGAGCAGCAGCGGCACAGAGGACGGAAGAATAATCTTCATAAGTTTCTCTTTCTTCCCGCCGCCCAGCGTCTCGATCAGTTTCAGTTTCTCCGGGTCTGCTTCGCCGAAACCTGTATACAGATTCAGGATCGAACCAAAGATAGCAACTGATATACCGCAGACAATAATTGTCCGTTCATTGGCACCAAGCCATACGATAAGTAAAGGCGCCAGTGCAGATTTCGGCAGACTGTTCAATACCACGAGGTAAGGCTCTGTGATTTTTGCAAGTCTGGGACAGGTCCACAGCAGAACTGCCATCCCTGTACCCAGAACAACAACGAACAGAAAACTGACCAGTGTTTCCGTGATCGTCACAGAAAGGTGGGGAAAAATAGAGCCATCGCTGCACATACTGCAGAAACTGTGCCAGATCATTCCCGGACTGCTGAAGATAAAAGAATCGATCAGCCCGGTTCTGGCAGAGATTTCCCACAACACCAGAAAGAGAAGAAGAATAAAAATCCGAAGAAAAGTAACCAGCTTCTTTTCTCTTTTCTGATGACGGAGATACTGTTGTTGATGATAGGAAGCTTCAGGCATCATGATTCAGTTCCCTCCAGATAAGATTAAAATAAGATTTAAAGTCAGGGGCATTTCTGGAATCCATCGGAGTACGGTTTTCCAGATCAAAATGGATCGGCACGATCTTACAAATAATGGCAGGCCGGGGTGAAAGAATGATAACCCGGTCTGCCATGCTGATCGCTTCCGAAATATCATGAGTGACAAGGATTGCAGTCTTTTTCTCTTGACGCAGGATCCTTCCGATGTCGTCACTGACATTGAGACGGGTCTGGTAGTCAAGTGCAGAGAACGGCTCATCCAGCAGAAGAAGTTCCGGCTTTAATGCCAGAGTACGGATCAGGGCAGCTCTCTGGCGCATTCCTCCGGATAATTCAGACGGATGTGCAGAACGGAATTTGTCCAAACCGTAATCTGAGAGAAGCTGATCTACATAAGCAAGTTTTTCGGCAGTGAGTTCCTTACGGATCTCCAGACCGAGAAGAACATTTTTATAAATTGTCCGCCACTCCAGCAGATGATCCTTTTGTAACATATATCCGATACGGCAGTCGCCGGAAGTCACCGGAGTGCCATCCAGAAGAATCTGCCCCTGTTCCGGCCGGATCAGACCGCAGATCAGATTCAGAAGCGTGGACTTTCCGCAGCCGGATGGCCCGACAATAGCGAGAAATTCACCTGGCATCAGCTGAAAGGATATATGAGAAAGGGCAGGGGTTTCCCCTGATAAACTGTGGTAGGAGAGACAGACATCTGTAATTTCCAGCAGTGGTTTCATACAGATACCTCCATATATATTCGATGAATATTTGTTAATGTCCGTATGTCGCTGTAAAATTCCATTGCCCAGGCAATTAAGAATGAAAGCGCAGAGAGAATATTAACGAATATTTTCATAATTTATGATATGCAGAAATGCCAGGGTATGATATAATAGATATACTATAGTATTTTTGTCGCGATGTCAGGACACTCGGACATACAGGAATCAGGTATAGAAATCAGGTATAGAAATCAGACGAATGCTGTAAAAAACTGTATAAGAAAGTGTAAGCAAATGAGAAACAAAAAGAAAGCGATATTTAACACCGTCTTTCTGATCCTTGTATTTTCCCTTACTGTATATATGGTATTTAAGGGCGAGGATCTGGGAGAGATTATTCATACAGTACGGCAGGCAGATCCGGTTTACTTACTGATCAGTATCGTCTGCGTGGTGCTGTTTATACTTGGTGAGTCCGTGATCATTTTCTATATGATGAGGACTCTTGGGGCAAAAGTAAAAATGGGACATTGTGCTCTGTATTCCTTCGTAGGATTCTTTTTCAGCTGTATTACTCCGTCTGCATCCGGTGGACAGCCTATGCAGATCTATTTTATGAAAAAGGACAAACTTCCGATTCCTGTCACTACGCTGGTCCTGATGATCGTCACCATTACTTATAAAGCGGTTCTGGTGGTGATCGGAATTGTGATCTGGATTTTTGGCAGAGGTTTTCTGGAGGGATATCTTGGGCAGTACATGTGGGTATTTTACCTGGGTGTAGGCCTGAATATTTTCTGCGTCACTTTTATGATGATCCTTGTATTTGCACCGGGACTGGCGAAATGGATCATGGTAAAAGGTCTGAAGCTTATCGAGCATTTCCGCTTTCTTAAACCAAAGAAAACCAGACTTGAGAAGTTGGAAGCATCTATGGATCAGTATCATGAGACGGCAGCTTTCTGGGCGAGTCACAAGCTGGTGATCCTGAAAGTGTTCCTGATCACTATGGTGCAGAGGATTTTGTTATTTACAGTTACATACTGGGTATACCGTTCGCTGGGATTTCATGGATATTCCATCATAACCCTTACGATCCTGCAGTCTGTCATATCTGTCTCTGTTGATATGCTGCCTTTACCCGGAGGAATGGGAATCAGTGAATCTCTTTATCTGGTGATGTTTGCACAGATTTTCGGAGAATCATTGCTCCCTGCAATGTTACTCAGCAGAGGAATTTCCTATTATGCGCAGATGCTCATCAGTGCAGTGATGACCTGTGTGGCATATCTTACAATAGGAAGAAAAGAACACGAAGATTAGGGGAGAAGTTATGTTTTTAGGAATTTATGATTACACGGTGGTATTGACTTATATAAGCCTGGGAATTTCGGTATTTGGAATTACCAGGGCGCTGGAAGGAAATTTCAGGATTGCGATTTTCTGTCTGGCACTTTCAGGATTATGCGACATGTTTGATGGAAAAATCGCCAGAACAAAGAAGAACCGCACGGATGATGAGAAGAATTTCGGGATTCAGATTGATTCTCTTTGTGATGTAGTCTGTTTCGGTATTTTTCCTGCAATGATCTGTTACTGTCTGGGTGTGAACACACCTGCAGGAGTTGCTACACTGATTTTTTACAGTGTGGCGTCTGTCATCCGTCTTGCATATTTTAATGTCTCAGAAGCAAAGAGACAGAACGAGACTTCTGAGAACAGACAGTATTATCAGGGGCTGCCGATCACATCCATGGCGATCATTCTGCCGTTCCTTTATCTGATGAGAAGATATTGCGGACTGTATTTCCTGATCGTGATACATATTGCAGTGATCATCGTAGGACTGCTTTTTATCCTGGACATCAAGGTGAAAAAACCGC
This sequence comes from Blautia sp. HCP3S3_D9, assembly GCF_052063845.1. NCBI lineage: Bacteria > Bacillati > Bacillota > Clostridia > Lachnospirales > Lachnospiraceae > Blautia > Blautia sp. HCP3S3_D9. The sequence continues at coordinate 26,948 of NZ_JBQHWS010000026.1, read as the reverse complement.
AGAATCCAGTTCGTATCCTGCTGGTTGCAGTCGTGGCACTTGCACTTGCGAAGATGTTCCGTTTGATATAAAATAAATACAACTGTTGACTGACCGCAGCGGTCCCGAGAAACAGGGATGCTGCGGTCATACTTTTATAAACAGGAAATTCAATGGGAATTACCTGTACTGAACTTTTACATGGAGGGACGATACAAATGAAGTATATTGACAGAAAAGGAAATATCACGATTGAAGAGAATGAGCAGGACAAATTTCTGCGGCATTTATATAACGACAGGGGTGGCAGACTCTGCCTGAAACTCCTGATCCGACCTTTCGTGTCAAAAGCAGCAGGAGTCCTGCTTAATACCAGACTCTCTGCCAGATTTGTACCGGATTTTGTAAAGAACAACAGGATCGACCTGAGCATTTACGAAAAGCGGAATTTCTCTTCATGGAATGATTTCTTCATAAGGCGCATCCGAAAAGAAGAACGCCCGATCGATATGCGTGAAAACGTCCTGATCAGCCCCTGCGACGGAAAACTCTCCGTACACAGGATCAGCTCAGATTCCCGCTTCAGCATTAAAGATACAGAATATACAGTAGGCCAGCTTCTGAAGAATGAAGCACTTGCTGAGAGATATACAGGTGGCTATGCATTGATCTTTCGACTTACAGTGGACGACTATCATCATTACTGCTATGTAGCAGACGGCAGAAAATCCGCAAACATAACCCTGCCCGGCGTTTTCCACACAGTAAATCCTGCAGCAAACGACGTATACCCAATCTACAAAGAAAATGCCAGAGAATATATCCTGCTGAAAACAAAGCAATTTGGCACAATCCTCATGATGGAGGTAGGTGCCATGATGGTAGGAAAAATCACAAACCTCCATAAAAATTCTGCTGATGTAAAAAAAGGCCAGGAAAAAGGCAACTTTGAATTTGGTGGTTCCACAGTAATTCTCCTCATCCAGCCGGGAAAAGTCCGCATTGACTATGACCTGATCGAGAACACGGAAGAGGGATATGAGACCATTGTAAAAATGGGCGAACGCATTGGAGAGTGCAGAAAATCGAAAAAAGCACATTATTACGAAGAAGCAATGGAGAATGCCTGAATTGGATTTGCATCTTATAAAAGATGATAATAAAAAAGCATTTGTGAAGATACAGAAAGGATGTAACAACACGATTGAATAAACGAAACTATCAAAAAGAACTGGAAAAACTTATAGACCAGGAACAAAAGGACAATAAAGTTCCAAGTCTGTTTCTCCACAGTTGCTGCGCACCCTGTAGCAGCTACGTACTGGAATACCTGTCAAAATATTTCAACATCACAGTATTCTACTACAACCCAAACATCTACCCGGAAGAAGAATACCAAAAACGAGTCCACGAAATTACCAGACTGGTAAATTCCATGGAATTTGAACATCCTGTCAAACTGGTGGAGGGCCACTACAATCCACAGGAATTCTTCCAGATGGCAAAAGGCCTCGAAGATGTACCCGAAGGCGGTGAACGCTGTTTCAAATGCTACCGTCTGCGTATGGAAGAAGCTGCAAAACTGGCAGAAGAAGGCGACTATGACTATTTCACAACAACCCTCTCTATCAGCCCATTGAAAAATGCGGCCAAGATCAACGAAATCGGAGAAGAACTGGCGCAGATCTACCATGTCCAGCACCTCCCATCCGACTTTAAGAAAAAGAATGGATACAAACGTTCCATCGAACTCTCCCACGAATACGACCTCTACCGCCAGAACTACTGCGGATGCGTTTATTCCAGAAGAGAAGCGGAGAACAGGAATCCCAACTAACCACTTTGCAATCCTAGAAAAATATGATACACTAACACGTAAAAGTAAAAAAAATAAAAAGAAACGAGGAATAACACAATGGCACAGCTTTGGGGCGGACGTTTCACAAAAGAAACAGACAAACTTGTATATAACTTCAACGCATCAATCTCTTTTGACCAGAAATTCTACGAACAGGATATCAGAGGCAGCAAAGCACACGTAGCAATGCTCGCCAAACAGGGAATCCTGACAGCAGAAGAAAAAAAACAGATCGAAGCAGGTCTTGACGGAATCCTTGCAGACGTAAAATCCGGCAAACTTGAGATCACATCTGAATATGAAGATATCCACAGCTTCGTAGAAGCAAACCTCATCGACAGAATCGGTGACGCAGGCAAGAAACTTCATACAGGAAGAAGCCGTAACGACCAGGTAGCTCTTGATATGAAACTCTATGTAAGAGATGAAATCGACGAAACAGACGAACTGGTAAAGAAACTTCTCGAAGCACTTCAGAAAATTATGGAAGAGAATGTCCACACATACATGCCGGGCTTCACCCATCTTCAGAAAGCCCAGCCAGTCACCCTTGCTCACCATGTAGGTGCATACTTTGAAATGTTCGTACGTGACAGAAGCAGACTTGCAGATATCCGCAAGAGAATGAACACCTGTCCTCTGGGAGCAGGTGCTCTGGCAGGAACCACTTATCCGCTTGACAGAGAATACACAGCTAAACTTCTCGGCTTCGACGGACCGACCAGAAACAGCATGGATTCTGTATCAGACAGAGACTATGTAATTGAACTTCTGTCCGCATTCTCCACAATTATGATGCACATGAGCCGTTTCTGCGAAGAGATCATCATGTGGAATTCCAACGAATACCGCTTCGTAGAAATCGATGATGCATACAGCACAGGCAGCAGTATCATGCCACAGAAAAAGAACCCGGATATCGCAGAACTTGTAAGAGGAAAAACGGGCCGTGTATATGGAGCATTAACTTCCATTCTTACGACCATGAAAGGAATTCCGCTTGCATACAACAAAGACATGCAGGAGGACAAAGAACTCACATTTGACGCAATTGACACTGTAAAAGGATGCCTTGCCCTCTTCACAGGTATGATCTCCACTATGCAGTTCAACAAACAGAACATGGAAGCAAGTGCAAAGAACGGCTTTACCAACGCTACAGATGCAGCAGACTATCTGGTAAACCATGGTGTACCTTTCCGTGACGCACACGGTATTGTAGGCCGTCTGGTACTCGCCTGCATTGACAGGGGAATCTCCCTGGATGAACTTCCTCTTGAAGAATACAAAGCCATCAGCCCTGTATTCGAGAACGACATTTATGAAGCCATCAGTATGCGCACCTGCGTAGAGAAACGTATGACCATCGGTGCACCAGGTCCTGATGTAATGGAGAAAGTCATCGCTGAGAACAAAAAATATCTGGAAGAAAATTAAAAAAATACTTGCATTTTACTTTAGTTTGGTATAGTATGTACAAGAAAGACAGATGTGCGCAATATAAGGACGCCTGGACAAAAATGTCCGCGCAAGGGTAGAGATGCGGGTAGAAGATAAAGAGGAGAAAGATATTATGAGTGAAAAGCTTAGAGTCGGTATTTTAGGTGCTACAGGTATGGTAGGTCAGAGATTCATCTCCCTGCTTGAGAATCATCCGTGGTTTGAAGTTGTAACTGTAGCTGCAAGTCCAAGAAGTGCGGGAAAAACATACGAAGAAGCAGTAGGCGGAAGATGGAAAATGGACACTCCAATGCCAGAGGGTGTTAAGAATCTTATCGTAATGAACGTAAATGAAGTAGAGAAAGTTGCTGCAACAGTTGACTTTGTATTCTCTGCTGTAGATATGTCAAAAGAAGAGATCAAGAAGATTGAAGAAGAATATGCAAAGACAGAAACACCGGTTGTTTCCAATAACAGTGCCCACAGATGGACACCGGACGTACCGATGGTAGTGCCGGAAATCAACCCGGAACACTTCGATGTAATCGAATCCCAGAAGAAACGTCTCGGAACAACACGCGGATTTATCGCTGTTAAACCAAACTGCTCTATCCAGAGTTACGCTCCTGTATTAACTGCATGGAAAGAGTTCGAGCCATATGAAGTAGTTGCTACTACATACCAGGCAATCTCCGGAGCAGGTAAAACATTCAAAGACTGGCCGGAAATGGTTGGAAACATCATTCCATACATCGGAGGCGAGGAAGAGAAGAGTGAGAAAGAGCCGTTAAGAATCTGGGGTAAAGTAGAAGATGGTGTGATAAAACCTGCTACAGAACCAGTTATCACATGCCAGTGCATTCGTGTACCGGTACTGAACGGACATACAGCAGCCGTATTCGTTAAATTCCGTAAGAACCCGACGAAAGAACAGCTTATCAAAGCATTGGTAGAGTTCAAAGGACTTCCACAGGAATTAGAACTTCCAAGCGCTCCGAAGCAGTTCATCCAGTACTTAGAAGAGGACAACCGTCCACAGGTAACAGAGGATGTAAACTTCGAACACGGCATGGGAGTATCTGTAGGACGTCTTCGTGAAGATACTGTATATGACTGGAAATTCGTAGGACTTTCCCACAACACAGTCAGAGGTGCAGCAGGCGGAGCAGTTCTCTGCGCTGAGACATTAAAAGCTAAGGGATATATCCAGGCGAAATAATTTATAAAAAGTAATGAAAGAGGTGTCGGTGCCGGCACCTCTTTTTTTGTACCGTAAAAAGAGTATTGTCTTTAGAATGGTTAATTGACTGAGTGTAGATTGAGAATATCTGCCGAACAGGAGATAGAGTTTGCAAAAATGTGTCTGGTAAGTTAGAATAGGAACACATATGATAGAGAGGATATGATTGGTCATGAAAGAAAAGGTATTGACAACAGTAGTAACGTTTGGAACTACTACTCAGGCAATTGCCATGGAACGGGAGTGTAAGAAAACTGGATTTACAGGCAGACTCATTCCCGTTCCAAGAGAGATATCTGCCTCCTGCGGTCTTGCGTGGAAATGCGGAGAACAGAGCGAGGAAGAAACCACTTCTTATATGAAAGAACAGGATCTGGAATATGAGAAGATTTATAGGATTCTCATATAAATCTTCTGGATTTATCGGATTATCCAATATATAATAGAACCTCAGTGTTTTGACGGATATGTGAATCCATGATACAATTAAATTCAGAATCTCTATTTGGAGAGATTTTGAGCATTGAATTTAACTGGGGTGAATAAACTTATGGGAAACGAAACAGATAAAAATAAAGTACGTCTCACACAGCTCGCCAGCGCAGCCGGATGCGGCGCAAAGATCGGTCCTAAAGTCTTGGCACAGGTAGTGGGCAAACTTCCGAAATTTACAGATCCGATGCTTCTGGTAGGCCCGGAGACATCGGACGATGCAGCAGTATACAAAATCAACGATGAGCTGGCAATGATCCACACCGTAGATTTCTTTCCGCCGGTAGTAGATGATCCGTACATGTACGGCCAGATCGCAGCGGCCAATGCGCTGAGTGATGTGTATGCAATGGGTGGTGTACCGAAGCTGGCATTAAATGTCGTAGCATTTCCAAACTGCCTTGGTCCGGAAGTATTGGAACAGATCCTGCGCGGTGGTGCGGATAAGGTTATGGAGGCCGGAGCAGTCCTTGCTGGCGGTCACACCATCAATGACAAAGAACCGAAATACGGACTCTGCGTAACGGGCTACGTACATCCGGACAAAATGTGGAAAAACTACGGTGCCGAAGCAGGCGATATCCTCATCCTTACCAAACCACTGGGATGCGGAATCCTCAACACTGCTATTAAGGCAGAAATGGCATCTCAGGAAGAAATCGAGAGAGTCCAGAAGATCATGGCGAAGCTGAACAAATACGCAGCAGAGATCGCATCCAAATACACGATCCACAGCTGTACAGACGTAACCGGATTCAGCCTCGCAGGACACAGCCTGGAGATGGCAAAAGGCAGCCACAAGACTCTGGTGATCCAGTCTGAGAAACTTCCGATCATTGAGGGAGTAGAAGAATACGCGCAGATGGGATTAATTCCCGAAGGTGCATACAGAAACCGTGATTTCGCAGGCAGTGAAGTGCGAAGCGAGATCAAAGAGCTCTGGATGGAAGATCTGGTATTTGATCCGCAGACATCCGGTGGACTTCTGCTTGCAGTACCATCAGAAGAAGCTAATGCCCTTGCAGAAGAACTTTCAGGTATGGATATTTTTGGCGGCATTATTGGATATGTAACAGAGCGGCAGGAGAAAGCGGTTGTGTTTGAATAATAAAAATTTCAGCATTAATTTCAGATACTTGTATAATTTCAGAATTGAATAGATAACTACAAAGTTAAAGAAATTAAACTAAAAAATCTTCGGATATAATGAAACATAATTACAAATCCAAACAAATATTAAGAAATTGTTTGAATATTTTGGTTGTAGAACAGACATTGAAATGATATAATGTTCTCAATAAAATACATTGCGGAGGTGCAGTTATGAATTACGAAGATGTACAGAAAGTGTCAAACGCGGCGAAAGCCAAGAGTAATCTGGTAAACACCAATTTTTTCAAGTACTTTATCCGTGCGATCATGGCAGGCTTTTTTATTGATATGGCCATGATCTACAGTAATGTAGTTGGAAACGTCTTCTCCAAGACCATGCCTGAATGGGGAAAATTTGTGGGGGCGTTGGTATTCTCCATTGCAGTGCTTTTGATCAGCTTCGTAGGCGGCGAACTTTTTACCGGAAACAATATGGTAATGGCATTTGGAGCCTATGACAAACAGGTAAGCTGGAAAGAAGCAGGTAAGGTATGGGGCGTAAGCTACATTGGAAACTTTGTCGGATGTGCGATCTTTGCATTGATTTTTGTATGGGCAGGAGCATCCGGAACAGCAGATTATTTTGCAGGATTTATCGGAAACAAGCTGAGTATTCCGCTTGGACAGATGTTTTTCAGAGCAGTGCTCTGTAACTTCTTTGTATGCCTTGGTGTACTCTGCGGAATGAAATTAAAGAGTGATGCAGGAAGATTTCTGATGATCACCATGTGTATCTCAGGATTCGTTGTAAGTGGATTTGAGCACTGCATCGCAAACATGGGAATCTTTGTTACCGCATATTGCCTGATACCTGGATTATCCATCGGAGCCATGGTCAAGAGCATGGTAGTAGTAACATTAGGAAATATGGTAGGCGGCGCCTTGTTGCTGGCATGGCCGCTTAGAAAGATGAGTGCAGATAAATAATATGTCAAAAGCTTTATACATAGCCGAAAAGCCCAGTGTGGCACAGGAATTCGCAAAAGCTTTGAAAATCAACGGACAAAGACGGGATGGCTACCTGGAATCTCAGGACAGCGTGGTGACCTGGTGTGTCGGACACCTGGTCACCATGAGCTACCCGGAAAAATATGATATCAAATATAAAAGGTGGAGTTTAGATACCCTGCCTTTTTTGCCGCGCGAATTTAAATATGAAGTAATCCCAGGTGTACAGAAGCAGTTCGAGATTGTAAAAGGGCTGCTTAACCGTGAGGACGTGGACACTATTTATGTGTGTACCGACTCCGGGCGTGAGGGAGAATATATCTACCGCCTGGTCGCACAGATGGCAGGCGTTCATGGAAAAAAAGAAAAGAGAGTCTGGATCGACTCTCAGACAGAAGAAGAGATCATGCGAGGAATCAGAGAGGCAAAGGATCTGTCAGCCTATGACAATCTTTCTGCTTCAGCCTATCTTCGGGCGAAAGAAGACTATCTCATGGGAATCAATTTTTCCCGTGTACTGACCCTGCGTTATGGAAACAGTGTGTCGAATTATTTAAATACGAAGTATCAGGCTATTTCCGTAGGAAGAGTTATGACCTGCGTACTTGGGATGGTAGTGCGAAGAGAGCGTGAGATCCGTGCATTTGTGAAAACACCGTTTTACCGCGTACTCAGCAGCATTGCCCTTGAGGGAGAAAACTTTGAGGGAGAGTGGAGAGCTGTCGAAGGCAGCAGATATTTCCAGACTCCTTATCTGTATAAAGAGAATGGATTTAAAGAGAAAGCGTATGCGGAGAAATTGATTCAGGAGTTATCCGTAAATCAGCCGTTGCAGTGTATTGTAGAAAAAGTAGAGCGAAAGAAAGAGAATAAGAATCCGCCGTTGTTGTTTAACCTGGCGGAGCTTCAGAATGTCTGCTCCAAACTGTTCAAGATCAGCCCGGATGAGACATTAAAGATTGTACAGGAACTGTATGAAAAGAAACTGGTCACTTATCCGAGAACCGATGCCCGTGTGTTATCAACTGCTGCAGCAAAGGAGATTTACAAAAATATCTCCGGCCTGCGTAATTATGAACATACAGCAGAGATCGCACAGCACATTATCGAGCAGGGCAATTATAAAAATCTGGCGAAGACCAGATATGTCAACGATAAGCAGATTACCGACCATTATGCGATCGTACCAACTGGTCAGGGATTGAATGCGTTAAAGAGTGTATCTCTTACCGCGCAGCGTGTATATGAAACAATTGTCAGAAGATTTGTGTGCATTTTCTATCCGCCTGCCGTGTATCAGAAAGTCAGTCTTGTGACAAAAATCCAAAATGAAAGTTTCTTTTCCTCATTTAAAGTACTGCTGGATGAAGGATACTTAAAAGTTGCCACAAATTCTTTTGCGAAGCGAAAAGCAGCAGATGCTATGAGTGGTGGAAACCGAACTGGTGCAGCAGGGAATAATGGAAGTGATGATGCAGATTCAGATAACGGAAAGAATGGTTCAGACGATTCTTCGGAAGATATGGCATGTGACAGCAGACTCCTTGCTGCGTTGCAGAACCTGAAAAAAGGTGATATACTTTCCGTGGACGGCCTGAGTATCAAAGAGGGTGAGACATCACCGCCGAAGCGTTACAATTCCGGTTCGATGATCCTTGCAATGGAAAATGCCGGACAGCTTATTGAGGACGAAGAACTCCGTGCTCAGATTAAGAGCTGCGGAATCGGCACCAGCGCCACCAGAGCAGAAATTCTTAAGAAACTGGTTAATATCAAATATCTGTCGTTGAATAAGAAAACACAGGTGATCACACCGACCCTTCTGGGAGAGATGATTTTTGACGTGGTAAACTGTTCTATCAGGCAGTTGTTGAATTCGGAGCTTACGGCAAGCTGGGAGAAAGGTCTTAATTATGTAGCCGAGGGAAGCATCACGGAACAGGAGTATATGGATAAACTGGAACATTTTATCCGTATCAGGACCAAACAGGTAGAGGAAAGTAATTTTCAGCCATATCTGCGTCAGTTTTTTGATGCTGCAGCAGTGAACTATAAAGATTCAACTGCCAAAACCGGGACGAAAACGGCAGGCAGAACAACAGCAGGAACAAGTCGTTCACGTACTTACAGGAAAACGGCAGATAAAAAGTAGTGTTGCAGCTTTCAGATTATAATCTGAAGCCGAAAACAGAGGCTTAATGAAAATTATCGTATAGCAAGAGAAAAGAGGAAAATATTATGTTAAAAGATTTTACAATTGCAAATCTTCTGGATTTAAATGAAACAATCGCAAAGGATTTATTCGAAGGAAAGACCTATCCGTGGGAAGTATTACCAGAGATTGGCGATTTCATCATGAAACTCGGACAGACTTTGAGAGAAGAAGAATATGACCATCCGTCAGAAGACGTGTGGATCGCAAAGAGTGCAAAAGTAGCACCGACAGCCTGCATCAATGGACCAGTTATTATTGGCAAAGAGGCAGAGGTACGTCATTGCGCATTTATTCGTGGTAAGGCAATCGTAGGTGAGGGGGCAGTGGTAGGAAACTCTACAGAGCTGAAAAATGCGGTGCTCTTTAACAAAGTACAGGTTCCGCATTACAATTATGTAGGTGATGCTGTTCTTGGTTATAAATCCCATATGGGTGCAGGTTCCATTTGTTCTAATGTAAAATCTGACAAGAAACTGGTAGTTGTAAAAGATGGCGATGAAAAGATTGAAACAGGTCTGAAAAAATTTGGCGCAATGCTTGGCGACAATGTAGAAGTTGGCTGCGGTTCTGTATTAAATCCAGGAACAGTGATCGGACGTTGCTGCAATATTTATCCGCTCTCCTCAGTAAGAGGATGTGTACCTGCAAATCACATTTACAAATCAAGAACAGAAGTTGTTGAGAAACAGTGAAAAAGATATTAAAACAGATTTTTGTCATAGCAGTGTCATTTATGGTGATACTGCTCCTGACTTCTGCTGCGTATGGGGCTTCGAATATTGCTGCAGAGGCTGAAATAACCATGGAAAAAGGAAAAGTCTGTGACAGGACAGGAAATCTGTATACAGGATGGTATACAAAGAACAGACAGCGTTATTATGCGGAAAATGGTAAACGGATCAAAGGATGGAAAAAGATTGGAAGACAATATTACTATTTTGAATCCGATTATGCTCTGGCAAGAAATAAGATCGTAGGTTCCAGATCCAGAGGATACTATTATGTAGACAGAGCCGGAGTCAGAGTTACATCAACTGAGGTAAAACTGGCGGTGGATTTTGTGATGAAGAATTCAAATCCGGGTTCCAGACAAAGGGCACGACTGAGGCAGTGTTTTGACGCATTGAGAAAATACCCATATCTGAATAAAGGGGATACGCCGCCTGGTGTTTCGCAATTGCCGTCTTATGCCCGGTTTATGTTTACCAGACATTGTGGTGATTGCTATTATTATGGAGTAACCATGGCATATATTGCCCGGGTTCTTGGATATGACAGCAGGGTTGCAGTGGGAGCTGTAACAGCCTGGGGACCGACACATCCCCTGTCCCCGCATGGATGGTGCGAGGTACGTGTTGATTCAGGATGGAAAATGATAGACTGCAGTATGCAGAATGGACATCTGGACGCCAACCTGTTTTTTGTGGCAAGAAACAAATACCCGTATAGACTCAGATGCGATAAGACATATGCATTAGAGATAGATGGCGGTAAAGTAAACTGGAAATAATAAAAGATGCAATAGAGATAAGATATGCTTGATATCTTTCTTTCTTGCATCTTTTTATTTTGGTCAGCTTATGTAAGCCTATTGTTTATATCGGTCTGCCCTGTATTTTATATGCGTTTTAACCCAATCAGGTAAGCCCCCTGCTTTAATTGCGAATATCCGCCGGACATCAGGACAGAAATAAGATTTTTCTGAGGATTACCAAAATGATGATATGTACCGGATAGAACCAGTAAAAAACATATTTCAGAAATTTTCCTTTTATGAATCCACGTTCGCCATTGTACATATTAATGGACAGAAATGCAAAACATGCTTTCCATTCGTAATACAGCCAGCAGCTTCCAATGATTGCCCGAGCGGTTTTTTCATTGCGAAACCAGTACATGATCAGCAGGAATACAAATCCACGCCATCCGTAATCTGCCTTCAGGAATATTGAAACGGCCAGCAGTGCCAGTATACACAGGAACTGCATCTTCTGGTTATCCCAGAAATATTCCAGTGCACAGAAAGCCAGATATCCCAGAAACAGAGTAAAGAATACATTCTGCTTCTCGTATCTCCAGGTGTTGGTAAACATGAAGTTCCACGGAATCTCAGAGATACATGCAAACACAAGTAGGTTCAGCCCGTATTTCTTACGGTCATGGGTATGCAGAAATCCTTCCACCAGAAGAAAACAGAAGATGGGAAATGCGGCTCTTCCGATATCACGAAAAATGCGATACCAGCTGTAATCTATTCCACCAAAATGAAAAAGAGTCGCAGTTGTGGCAGGATAATTATACAGGATCATCAATCCGGTATGATCGATGAGCATCAGAATAATAGCAATTAATTTCAAGACGCTTCCACTCAGAATCCGGAATTTCTCCGGGAGAAAGGAAGCTGGTAATTGTGTTGTCATAACAGAAATCCTTTCTTAAAAATAAGATTAAAATTTAACGAGAAATGATTTTTCAAACACGCTCTGGTACATTGTATCATAAAATTATATACTTCGCTATTTAACAGAAAGAGATTTTTGGCGGGGATTTATTAAAATTTACCAAAACATTGCATAAGAAGATGTCTGTGCAGCAAAAAAATTAAAGATAGTTAAAAATTTTACAAATTATGACTGGACGAATCACCACTTTTGTGAGAAAATAATACTAGGTTGTTAGGCATACTCCTCTGAAGTAATTCAGCAGACTTCAGAGATTTACATTGTATGGTTCATTCAGCAGTTCCGTACAGTGACGGGTATAACAACATGAAGTTAATCTATACTTGAAAGGAGTTTTACAATGATTTATTCACGCGAAGTAGAAGAAATGTGCCCAGTTGCACAGGGCGTTCATCATGGCGCCGCTCCAATCCCAGAAGAAGCTAAATGGGTACAGGCAAAAGAAGTCAAAGATATTTCCGGTCTTACACACGGTGTTGGCTGGTGTGCACCACAGCAGGGTGCCTGCAAGCTTACATTAAATGTTAAAGAAGGTATCATCCAGGAAGCACTGGTTGAGACTATCGGATGTTCAGGTATGACTCACTCTGCAGCTATGGCTTCCGAGATTCTTCCGGGACTTACAGTTATGGAGGCACTGAACACTGACTTAGTTTGTGATGCGATTAACACAGCTATGAGAGAACTTTTCCTTCAGATCGTTTACGGACGTACACAGTCTGCATTCTCAGAAGACGGACTTCCGGTAGGCGCCGGACTCGAGGACCTTGGTAAAGGACTTCGCTCTCAGGTTGGTACAATGTATGGAACTCTGAAAAAAGGACCTCGTTACCTTGAAATGGCAGAAGGTTATGTAACAGGTATTGCTCTTGATGCAGATGATGAGATCATCGGATATCAGTTCGTAAGCCTTGGAAAAATGACTGATTTCATCAAAAAAGGCGATGACCCGAATACTGCATGGGAAAAAGCAAAAGGTCAGTACGGCCGTGTTGCAGACGCTGTTAAAATTATCGACCCAAGAAAAGAATAATTTAGGAGGTAACAGGAAATGGCTTTATTTGAATCATATGAGAGACGAATTGACAAGATCAATTCTGTTTTAAACAGCTATGGCATTGCTTCTATCGAAGAAGCTGAGAAAATTACAAAAGACGCAGGTCTTCACGTATACGATCAGATCAAAGGCATTCAGCCAATCTGTTTCGAAAACGCTTGCTGGGCATATACAGTAGGTGCTGCAATCGCAATCAAAAAAGGATGTAAAAAAGCAGCAGACGCAGCAGCAGCTATCGGTGAAGGTCTTCAGGCATTCTGTATTCCTGGATCCGTTGCTGACACACGTAAAGTAGGTCTTGGACATGGTAACCTTGGCAAAATGCTTCTTGAAGAAGAAACAGAGTGCTTCTGCTTCCTGGCTGGACATGAGTCCTTCGCAGCAGCTGAAGGTGCTATCGGTATCGCTGAGAAAGCTAACAAAGTTCGTCAGAAACCATTACGTGTTATCCTGAACGGTCTTGGAAAAGATGCAGCTCAGATCATTTCCCGTATCAACGGCTTTACATATGTAGAGACAGAATACGACCCATACAAGAACGAAGTTAAAGAAGTATTCAGAAAAGCATACTCCGAAGGACTTCGTGCAAAAGTTAACTGCTACGGCGCTAACAGCGTTCCGGAAGGTGTTGCTATCATGTGGAAAGAAGACGTTGACGTTTCTATCACAGGTAACTCCACAAACCCGACACGTTTCCAGCATCCGGTTGCAGGTACATACAAGAAAGAACGTCTTGAAGCAGGTAAGAAATACTTCTCAGTTGCTTCCGGTGGCGGTACAGGACGTACCCTTCACCCGGACAACATGGCAGCAGGTCCAGCTTCCTACGGTATGACAGATACATTAGGACGTATGCACTCTGATGCACAGTTCGCTGGTTCTTCTTCCGTACCGGCTCACGTAGAAATGATGGGTCTCATCGGCGCTGGTAACAACCCGATGGTTGGTATGACAGTTGCAGTAGCTGTTTCTATTGAAGAAGCTGCTAAAGCTGGTAAATTCTAATATCAGAATATAGATTTTGATCTTAATAAAGTAAGATTTGTGTCCAGACAGGTTTAATAGCAGACACATTATTAGCTGAAAAAGCTGGTGGTGTGTCTGCTTTTTTACATTTGGAAATAAAAAAGTCTATTTTCAGATCATCACAGGAGAAGCAAACTCCTGTGGATGATATCTGAAAATCGACTTTTATGTTTATGATGTGTCTGTTGTGAGTAAAAAGAATGAAATTATTATCCCATGTAAACAGTCACATGATATTCTTTCTTTCCTTTTTCAAATGGAATCAGGCAGCCTTCATATTCTTTGCCGTCTACAACCACTTTCTTAACACCCTTTTGAACGTTATCCGGGTTCTTTACTTCGATGTGGTAAACGGCATCGCGGAATGTTCTGGTAAGTGTGAAATCACCAAATCCTTCCGGGATACATGGATTGATGCAAAGTCCATCGTAGGATGGCTGTACACCCAGGATAGCCTGAGACAGGTTCCAGAAAGTCCATGCTGCGGTACCGGTCAGCCAGCTGTTTTTTGCCTGACCATGGAAAACTGCGTCAGCGCCTGCGACCATCTGTGAATATACATATGGCTCTGTGCAGTGGATTTCACTGATATTTTCAATATAAGACGGGCAGGTTTTTTTATAGATTTCGAAAGCTCTGTTGCCGCGTCCGATCACAGTCTCTGCGATGGAAACCCATGGGTTATTGTGGCAGAAGATACCTGCATTTTCTTTATATCCCGGTGGGTAGGAGGAAATTTCTCCAAGGTTCAAATAATACTGGGTGTAAGCCGGCTGAAGGATCATAATGCCATATTTGGTATCCAGACGTTTTTTGACAGAATCCAGAGCTTTCTCTGCCAGACCTTCTTTGACACCGATTCCTGCCATAACACAGAAGCCCTGCGGCTCAATGAAAATCTGACCTTCTTTGCATTCTTTGGAACCGACTTTCTTAGATTCTGCATCATATGCACGGACAAACCATTCTCCGTCCCAGCCTGCATCCAGAATTGCCTGATACATGGCGTCGACTTCTTTTTCAGCTTTATCAGCAGCAGCGGTATCGCCTATATGACGGCTGATTTCTGCAAATTCTTTACCATATTTTACAAACATACCGGCGATAAATACAGATTCGGCAACCGGTCCTTCAGATGGTCCTGTAGTCTGGAAAGATTCTCCTGGTTCTGTGGAGAAGCAGTTCAGATTCAGGCAGTCATTCCAGTCTGCGCGTCCGATCAGCGGAAGTTTGTGCGGTCCGAGGTGAGTAGCTGTGTATTCAAAAGAACGGCGCAGATGCTCATACAGAGGAGCTGCTTTTTCTTTCTGGTTATCAAAGTCAACCATTTCGTTTAAGATAGAGAAATCACCGGTTTCTTTTAAGTAAGCGGAAACCGCTGCGATCAGCCATAACGGATCATCGTTGAATCCGCTTCCGATATCCAGGTTGCCTTTCTTGGTAAGCGGCTGATACTGGTGATAAGCACTTCCGTCCTCGAACTGGGTGGCTGCGATATCCAGGATACGTTCTCTTGCACGTTCAGGAATCAGATGTACGAAACCGAGCAGATCCTGACAGGAATCACGGAATCCCATTCCACGGCCGGTACCGGATTCATAATAAGAAGCAGAACGTGACATGTTAAAGGTAACCATACACTGATACTGATTCCAGATATTTGCCATACGGTTTACATGCTCATCGTTACTTTCTACATGATAACGTGAGAGTAATTTATCCCAGTAAGCATTCAGCTCTGCAAATGCAGTGTCAACCTGTTCAGTTGTCTGGAACTGTTCAAGGATTTTGTGTGCGCCGTCTTTGCGGATTACATTCGGAGCCACGAATTTCTGATCCTGCGGATTTTCACTGTAGCCAAGAACGAAAATAAAGTCCTTGGATTCTCCGGCAGAAAGTGTTATATTAATCTGGTGGCTTGCGATTGGATACCAGCCGCTTGCCACGGAATTTCTTGCTTTATTTTCTTTTACAGCAGCAGGAAAAGCGTTTCCGTTATTCATACCAAGAAAAGCATCTCTGCTTGTATCAAAACCATCAACCGGGCTGTTTACGCTGAAGAAACTGTAATGTCTGCGGCGTTCACGATATTCTGTTTTGTGATAAATCGTACTGCCTTCGAGTTCCACTTCTCCGATACTTAAATTTCTCTGGAAGTTTGTGCTGTCATCGACTGCGTTCCAGAGACAGAATTCTACATAAGAGAAAAGAGAAAAGGTTTTCGGAGTGTCGGTTGTGTTGGTAAGAGTCAGTTTGTTGATCTCACAGGTAGTATTTACCGGGACAAAAGCAAGAAGATCTGCTTTTAATCCGTTTTTGGAAGAAAGAAAACGGCTGTAGCCGATTCCGTGATGGCATTCATAAGAATCCAGAGGCGTCTTTGATGGCATGCTGCCTGGATTCCAGATGTCTTCTCCGTCATGGATGTAGTAATATTTTCCGTTGGAGTCTGCCGGAATGTTGTTGTAACGATAACGGGTGATACGAAGAAGTTTGGCATCTTTGTAGAAACTGTATCCACCGCAGGTGTTGGAGATCAGTGAAAAGAAGTCCTGAGAACCCAGATAATTGATCCATGGCAGTGGAGTATCTGGTGTGGTGATGACGTATTCTTTGGCATTGTCATCAAAATAACCGAATTTCATAAAATATCCTCTTGTTTTTGCTGGAATTGTTTGGAATATACAGAAAATTCAAACACGAAAACGAATAAGTTTAGACTAAAACAAACGATCATCGTGGCGATTACTGCTATTTGTCCCTAGTATAGCGGAAGAAAACGAGAAAATCAACTGTTTTGAATAAAAATAAGTAGCCAAAATCAAAGGATGATTTTCGTTAAAATGATGAATGGTCTTTGTGATAAAAGGAAAATATGAAGGCGAAAAATTGTGCAGCCATACGAAATGTATGAAAAATGCACAAAGAAATCGCCTTACAGCTTGAAAAATTGTGCGAGTAGTTATATAATGAAAACATAAAAATGTACGAAAACGTTTACGAAAATTTTAGGAAAGATTGAGGCACGCCTATGGTATCAATGAAAGAGATTGCAAAGAAGTGTAATGTTTCAGTGGCGAGTGTCAGCAAAGCACTGAACGGTTATTCTGATATCAGTGAAGAAACAAGGAAATTTATCCTGAAAACGGCTTCGGAAATGGGCTATCTGCCTAATTCTTCGGCAAGAACGCTGAAGACCAAGAGAAGCTACAATCTTGGAGTGATGTTCGTGGATGAAGCGGCCAGCGGACTTACC
The DNA here is from genome assembly GCF_052063845.1 of Blautia sp. HCP3S3_D9. NCBI lineage: Bacteria > Bacillati > Bacillota > Clostridia > Lachnospirales > Lachnospiraceae > Blautia > Blautia sp. HCP3S3_D9. The sequence goes on along the minus strand of NZ_JBQHWS010000026.1, from coordinate 9,823 downwards.
CATGATTATTTTAATCATGTGCTGGAGAGTTTTAAGAGAACGGCAGAGGAGAGAGGTTACGATATCACTTTTACAAGCGGGAAAATTTCCGGACAGAAGCTGAGTTACTATGAGCACTGCCGTTACAGAGGAGTAGACGGAGTTGTAGTTGCCTGCGTGGATTTTTATGCAGATGAGGTGCAGGAACTGATCCGGTCAGATATTCCGGTGGTTACCATCGACCATGTATTTGATGGAAATATTGCGGTTGTTTCCAATAACAGTCAGGGCATGGAGGATCTTGTCACCTATGTTTACCAGCAGGGACACAGAAGAATTGCCTATATTCACGGCGATAATACTTCTGTGACAAGAATCCGGCTTACAAGTTTTCACAGAACCCTGCAGAGAATGGGAGTGGACACTCCGGATGAATATATTAAAGAAAGTCCATACAGAGATGCGGACAGTGCAGCGAAAGCAACGGGAGAACTTCTGGATCTTCCGAATCCGCCGACCTGTATCCTTTATCCGGATGATTACGCGGCGATCGGAGGGATCAATGAGATCAGAGAAAGAGGACTTCGGATTCCGGAGGATATTTCCATTGCGGGATATGATGGAATTACCATTGCGAAGATACTGGAGCCGAAACTGACCACACTCTGTCAGGATACAGCGGCGATCGGCAGGATCGCGGCGGAGAAGCTGATCGATCTGATCGAGAATCCGAAGACAACACTGGTTGACAGATTTACAGTGGATGGTACTTTGTTTAAAGGAGCATCTGTACAGCAGTTGTTATAGGAGAAAAGAATTTTTACAGGGGCAGGATTTTTGAAGCTTTTGGGGAACATGTTTTGTATACTGTAAAAGTATACTGCTGCAGAGAGGATGGGACAGCAGCGAATAAGAAGTTACTGTGCATGGAATCAACAGTAACAATAAAATAGAATCAGGAGTTAAAAACTAAATATGGATTATCAGTCAATTGTAACATTTGTTATGGAAATGGCAGGGTCAGTGGCATTTGCCGCTTCAGGAGCCATGGTAGGCGTAGAACGGAATATGGATATTTTCGGCGTCAGCGTTCTGGGAGTGGCAACAGCAGTAGGAGGAGGGATGATCAGGGATATTGTTCTGGGAGTGATCCCTCCGGCTGTATTTACGAATCCCGTGTATGCGCTGGTGTCAGTGCTTACTTCCTGCATTGTTTTCTTTATCTTTTATTTCAAGAGAGAACTGCTGCAGGGACACAGACGGGAAACCTATGATAAAATTATGCTGGCGATGGATTCTGTCGGGCTGGGGATTTTTACAGTAGTAGGAGTAAATACGGGAATCCACCAGGGATATATGGACAATGCATTCCTGCTTGTATTCCTTGGAACCATCACAGGAGTAGGCGGCGGTCTGCTCAGAGACATGATGGCAAGTGTACCGCCGTATATTTTTGTAAAGCATATCTATGCCTGTGCGTCGATTATTGGTGCAATCGTGTGTGTTTATATGAATCGGTTTGTTGGAAATGTGGAAGCTATGATCGTATCTTCAATCGTGGTAGTGCTGATCCGTTATCTGGCAGCACATTACCACTGGAATCTGCCGAGGCTGTCACCACATGAACGAAAATAAAAAAGAGAATTCCGGAGTCATATTTCTCCGGAATTCTCTTTTTCTGTATGTTTTGCAAGAACTTTTTCAGTTTTTATTTTCGATAAGCTGGATTCGTTTTCTGTTATAGACCAGATGAAGATACATGGCATCCTGTGCGCGGAGAGGATCGTGGGCTGCGATGGCATCTGCAATCTCACGATGCGTTTCAATTGTTTCGGTATGAAGAGTATTTCCGGTGGTCTCCACAAAAAGAGGAATAGAGCTGTTGATCACCGGGATCAGCCGCGGAACCACAACGTTCTTACTGCTCAGGGCAATTGCAGCGTGAAACTCAATATCCTTTTGTGTATGATCTTCATGATTATTCAGTAACACCTCTACTTCATCGCAGAGAGCGGTGATTTTTTTTATGTCTTTTTCTTCTGCATTCGTAGCTGCCATAGCTGCTATGGAAGGTTCCAGTAGGAAACGTACCTCCAGAAGATCATGGATCAGCTTCTGTTTATTTCCGATAAAGGTAAAACCCAGAGGATCTTCAACCATTCCCGGAGAAGAAGCGATATAAGTGCCGGAACCCTGGCGTATGGTAACAATGTTTCTTGAAGCAAGTAGCTTCATGGCCTCCCGGACAGAACTTCTTCCTGCGTTCAGACGCTCAGAAAGAATCGTTTCATTAGGAAGCTTGTCTCCGGGCTGCAGGTTCTCTTCTAATATAAGTGAAATAATGTCTTCCGAGATTTTCTGTGGAAGACTTTTTTCTTCTGATGAATTCGTCATATGATTTACTCCGTTTCTAACTCTGAAATTTCTTAATCTTTATGATAATGTGTTTCGTAATGAATGTCAAAGTGATAATATGCACAAAAATTTAGATAAAATTCCATATTGCATTTTGGGAGAAGAGAATATATGATAAATACATCAGATGAATTGAAGAGCGAAAAGCGAAAAAACAAGTAAATTCAGAAGAAAAACAGAAAATAGGTCAGATGTATTTGAGAAAAAACAGAAAAACATCAGATGAATCAAGGAGGTAAAAGGAAAAATGGAAGAAACAACTTTTGTGGCAGATCCCATGAGATTAATGATCGCAGCAGCAGTAGGAATCATCGTACTACTGGTACTGATCATCAAGTTCAAACTTCATCCGGTTTTGTCAATGATGATTTCAGCCATTATCATCGGAGCAGGTGCAGGAATGCCCCTTACCATGATTTCCGACACAGTAGAAAAGGGTGTTGGAAAAACACTTCAGGGCATTGCGCTTCTGGTAGGTCTTGGCTCTATGTTTGGAGGAATCCTGGAAGTAAGCGGTGGCGCACAGAGGATTGCGGAGACACTGATCCATAAATTTGGTCAGAAAAAAGCAGGATGGGCACTGGGACTTACAGGACTGGTAATCGGAACCACAGTATTCTTTGAAGCAGGAGTTGTGGTACTGATCCCGCTGGCATTCAGTGTTGCGAAACAGACAAAAAAATCAACTCTGTATTATGCAATCCCCCTTCTGTCAGGTCTTGCCAGTGGTTACGCTTTTGTACCGCCGTCAGCCGGATCTGTACTTGTGGCAAACGCGCTTGGTGTAAACCTGGGAACCATGATCATGGTCGGAATTCCTACAGCATTAATCTGTATGCTGGTTTCCGGTATTATCTGGGGCGGATTTATCGGAAATAAGATTTTTACAGAGCTTCCTGCCAATGTAGGCGAGATCAAAGATGACGGAAAAGAACTGCCATCCTTTGGACTGGTACTTGGTGTGATCCTCATACCTCTTGTTCTGATCCTTCTCAGTACCTTATCAAAATATATGCCGCTTCCGGCAGGTGTACAGGATGTATTGGGATTCCTTGGAAAACCATTCCTGGCACTGACAATTGCAACTCTGGCTGCAATGTATTTCCTGGGAATCCGCAGAGGCTTCTCAGGTGCACAGTTAAAGAAAATCCTGGATCACTCCCTCAGACCTGTAGGTATGATCCTTCTGGTTATTGCCAGTGGCGGTGTGATCCGTTGGATGCTGCAGGATTCCGGACTTGGAAACATCATCGGACCTGCTCTTGAGAAAAGCGGACTTCCGCTGATCCTGATCGCATTTTTCATTGCTATTCTTGTCCGTGCTTCTGTGGGAAGCTCCATCGTAGCAATGACAATGGCATCCGGAATTATGGCAACCATGCCGGCAGTTATGGATACAAGTATGCTCTACAGAGCAGCAATGTGCTGCGCTATCTGTGGAGGTGCCACAGCTCTGAGCCATGTAAATGATGCAGGATTCTGGCTTGTAGGAACCTTCCTTGAGATCGACGAGAAGACAACACTGAAATCCTGGACGATCATGGAGACACTGATCGGTTTCACAGCACTGATTGTAAGCCTGGTTATTTCGATTTTTGCATAGGAGGCAGAGAGAATGGTAAAGATACCGGTTTATTTAAGAGATATGTATGATGCGAAACATCTGGTACAGATTGCAGAGAGCTGCAGAGGTGACGTAGATCTGCTCTGTGGCAGATATGTGGTAGATGCCAAGTCCATGCTTGGGGTCTTCAGTCTGCCGACCTTTGAACAGGTGGAAATAGGTGTAGGAGAAGAAGAAGCAGAATTCGTCAGAGAAAAGCTGGAAAGCCTGAATCTGATTCGAAAATAAATGATATCAGAGTCAAAATACCTTTTGATTCTAACAGTATAAAATTACAGGAGGAAAAAATCATGCAGTTAAAAAGTCAGGAAATGAGAAAACTTGCACCGGAGCTTGATCCGCTGCGTATTGGTACAGGATGGAAGAAAGAAGACCTGGGAAAAGTACAGGTTATGGTAGAGAGTACATACGGAGACAGCCATCCTGGAAGTGGACATCTGAACATTCTTGTGGAAGAGGTTCGCAAGGGAATTGCTGAGGAAGGCGGATTTGGTGCCCGTTATCACTGCACAGATATCTGTGACGGAGAAAGCCAGGGTACAGATGGAATTAACTATAGTCTTGCCAGCCGTGAAATGATCGCAAATATGATTGAAATTCATGCAAATGCAACACCATTTGATGCAGGAGTTTATCTCTCCAGCTGTGATAAGGGTGTACCCGGAAATCTGATGGGACTTGCAAGAGTTAATATTCCGTCTGTATTTGTACCGGGCGGAACTATGAATGCAGGACCGGAAATGCTGACTCTGGAACAGCTTGGAATGTACAGCGCTAAATTTGAACGTGGCGAAATTGACGAAGAGAAGCTTGACTGGGCAAAATGTAATGCCTGCCCAAGCTGTGGTGCATGCTCTTTTATCGGAACAGCATCTACAATGCAGATCATGGCAGAAGCACTGGGACTTGCACTTCCGGGTACAGCACTGATGCCATCCACAAGTCCGGATCTTCTGGCTTTTGCAAGAGAAGCAGGAAGACAGGCTGTAAGAATCGCACAGATGGAAAATATGCGTCCTTCTGATATTGTAACAATGGACAGCTTTGAGAATGCAATCCTTGTACATGCAGCAATCTCCGGAAGTACAAACTGTCTGCTTCATCTTCCTGCAATTGCTCATGAATTTGGCATTGAGATCACAGGAGACACCTTCGACAGACTCCACAGAAATGCAAGATATCTTCTGGATGTTCGTCCTGCAGGACGCTGGCCTGCAGAATGTTTCTACTATGCAGGCGGTGTACCGGCAATCATGGAAGAGATCAAAGAGCATCTCCATCTGGATGTCATGACAGTTACAGGCAAGACTCTGGGTGAAAACCTTGAAGAGCTGAAGAACAACGGATTCTATGAGAAATGTGAGAAGTGGCTTCAGGAATTTAACAAACGATACAATGTAAATCTTACAAAAGAAGATATTATCCGTCCATATGATAAAGCAATCGGAACAGATGGAAGTATTGCAATCCTTCGTGGAAACCTGGCACCGGAAGGTGCAGTGATCAAACATACTGCATGCCCGAAGGAAATGTTTAAATCCGTTCTTCGCGCAAGACCTTTTGACAGCGAGGAAGAATGCCTGGATGCAGTACTGAAACATAAGGTTCAGAAAGGTGATGCTATATTTATCCGTTACGAGGGACCGAAAGGAAGCGGAATGCCGGAAATGTTCTATACTTCCGAAGCAATCAGCAGTGATAAAGAACTTGGAAAGAGCATTGCCCTGATCACTGACGGCCGTTTTTCAGGTGCATCTACAGGTCCGGTTATCGGACATTGCAGCCCGGAGGTTGTTGACGGAGGCCCTATTGCACTGGTAGAAGAAGGCGACCTGATCGAAATCGATGTTATGGAAAGAAAATTAAATATCATCGGAATCGCAGGAGAGCGCAAGTCCATGGAAGAAATCGATGAGATTCTTGCAGAAAGACGTAAAAACTGGAAACCAAGAGAAGCAAAATACAAAAAAGGTGTGTTGCGTCTTTTCAGCCAGCATGCAGCAAGCCGAATGTGGCCCTTTCCCTTGCAAATCTTGGAATTGATGCATCATTTTTTACAGTTGTGCCGGATAACAGTCTGGGCAAAAGTGCTGTGCGTATGATGCGGAGCAATGATGTAAACTGTGACAGCATTGTTTATTCTACAGAAGAAGAGACACCTACTCATCGTCTGGGAACCTATTATCTGGAAACCGGATATGGAATCCGCCCAAGCAAGGTAGTTTATGACAGAAAACACAGTGCATTTTCTGAGTATGATTTCAGTAAGACAGATGTGAAAAAACTGCTGGAAGGTTATACATGGCTTCATTTAAGCGGCATCACTCCTGCCCTTGGAAAAAGCTGCAGGGAACTGATCCTGACCTGTCTGAAAACTGCAAAGGAAAGCGGTATGACAGTCAGCTTTGACGGAAACTTCAGAAGCACCTTATGGAGCTGGGAAGAAGCAAGAGATTTCTGTACACTTTGTCTGCCGTATGTGGATGTTCTTTTTGGAATAGAACCTTATCATATCTGGAAAAATAAAGAGGATCATGGAGCCGGAGATGTGAAGGACGGTGTTCCTTTCCAGCCAAACTGTGAAGAACAGAAAAAAGTATTTGAAGCTTTTGTGGAGAGATATCCAAATATCAAATGCATTGCGAGACATGTGAGATTTGCACACAGCTGCAGTGAGAACAGTCTTTCTGCTTATCTGTGGAAAGATGGAGAAATCTATGAAAGCAGACGTCTGACTTTCCACATTCTGGACAGAGTGGGAGGCGGAGATGCATTTGTAAGCGGAATTATCTACGCACTGATGAATGATTACACACCTGAGGATACAGTAAACTTCGGTGTTGCTGCAAGTGCAGTGAAGCATACGATCCATGGAGACGGAAATATTACAGATGACGTTTCCCTGATCAGACATGTAATGGAAATGAATTTTGATATTAAGAGATAAAACATCAGGATTTATGGATGAGATTCGATAACAACATTATGAAAGGTGAGAAAATTCGAATGAAAGATTTAGCAGAAAGATTTCATGAAGTGGGAGTTGTCCCTGTAGTAGTTCTGGAAGATGCAAAGGATGCAGTGCCGCTTGCCCAGGCACTTGTAGAAGGAGGACTTCCATGTGCAGAAGTAACTTTCCGTACAGCGGCAGCAGAAGAGTCCATCCGTCTGATGGCTGAAAAGTTCCCGGAAATGCTGGTTGGAGCAGGAACTGTACTTACCACAGAGCAGGTGGATGCAGCTGTGAAAGCAGGTGCAAAGTTTATTGTAAGTCCTGGTTTTGATCCGGAGATTGTAGACTATTGCCTGAAAAAAGAGATTCCTGTTTTACCGGGATGCATTTCCCCTTCTGAAGTAGCACAGGCAGTGAAACGCGGCCTGAAAACTGTAAAATTCTTCCCTGCAGAACAGGCAGGAGGAATTGCCATGATCAAAGCTATGGCAGCACCTTATACAGGAATTAAATTCATGCCTACAGGTGGAATTAATGCAAAGAATCTGGAGGATTATCTCTCCTTTGACAAGATCATATGCTGCGGCGGAAGCTGGATGGTAAAAGGAGATCTTGTAAAAGCAGGGGCATTTGACAAAATTAAAGAGCTGACAGCAGAAGCCAGAAATCTGGTTGAATCTATCCGAAAATAATCGGTGCTGTTACACATATTCAACAGACAGGGACAGGAGTCGTTTAGGATTTCCTGTCCCTTCGTTATGTTTCGGTTATGAGCAAGTAGTGCAAATTACGCTTAAACGGAATGCCAGTTCCGCTACTGCAAAACGGCTATTCCATTTTTAACGGTACGAAGTACTACAAGACGGCTGCACAAAAAGCATTGATACAGTCAGGGGCATAAAATACTAACCTTATATCTCATAAAACGCTGTAAATGTACGATGTAAACCCCAATGTAAAGCATGATATACGCAATAATTGGTGGCTGCAACCGTACTTTTTTTATACAATCAGGTCAACAAATACGAAAGGAAGCAGAGGATATGAATATGATTACACTAAAAGATGCGGATTCATTATCTTTGTGATTTTTATATTCCCTCTGTACTGGATGGTAGTTACAGCATTAAAAACACAGGTGGAAATCTTTGAGATCCCCACACCATTATGGCCGAGAAATCTCTCTCTTGATGCATTTAAAGCACAGCTTTCCGCATCCAGTGATACTACACTCCGTGGATTTAAAAACAGTACGATCATCGCTGTTGGAGCAACCATTATTTCCACTGTTTTATCCATACCTGCATCATATGGTCTGGCAAGATTCCGCTTCCGTGCAAAAAAAAGCTATGATTCTGTTCTTCCTGATCACACAGATGCTTCCATCCACTTTGGTGCTGACATCCTTATATATTATGTTCTCAAAAATCGGACTGTTAAATACATACTGGGCACCAATCCTGGCAGATGCCACACTTGGTATTCTTTTCAGTATTATCATTCTGAGAACCTATTTCCTGTCCATCCCGAAGGAACTGGATGAGGCGGCAAACATTGACGGCTGTGGACACTGGAAATCCTTCTTCCTGATCATGCTTCCAATTGCAAAGCCGGGTGTAGTGGTTGTAGCAGTATTCTCATTCGTATATGCATGGGGCGACCTGATCTATGGTATTACATTTATCACAAACCCGAACATGAGACCAATCACATCTAGTATTTATAATTATGTACAACAATATCAGACACTGTGGAACTCCACAATGGCATTTGGTATCATTGCAATATCCCCTGTTGTATTGATTTTTATCTTCATGCAGAGATACATTGTCAGTGGATTGACAAACGGAGCTGTAAAAGCGTAAAGGAGAAAAAAATATGAGAGCAAATTCATTGGACTTAAAAAAAATTTCCATCCAAGATCCATTCTGGTCCAAGCACGTTGACCTTGTAAGAAATGCGATCATCCCGTATCAGTGGGAGGCAATGAATGACAGAATCCCGGATGCAGAATCCAGCCACTGTCTGGAAAACTTTAAGATTGCAGCAGGAAGAACGAAAGGTGATTTTTACGGAGCGGTTTTTCAGGACACAGACGTTGCAAAATGGCTGGAAGCAGTAGGATTTTCCCTTGCCTGCTATCCGGATGAAGCGCTGGAAAAAACAGCAGATGAAGTAATTGATCTGATCGCAGACGCACAGTGTGAGGACGGATACATCAATACCTATTTTACAATCAAAGAGCCGGACAAACGCTGGACAGATCTCTGCGAAGGTCATGAATTATATACAGCCGGACATCTGATGGAAGCAGCGGTTGCCTACTATGAGGGGACCGGAAAGAGAAAATTCCTGGACTGTATGTGCAGATTTGCAGATCTGATCTGTGATACCTTTGGAATGGAAGAAGGTAAAATACACGGATATCCGGGACATGAGGAAGTGGAAATCGGCTTGATCAAACTTGCAAGAGTAACTGATAATCTGAAATATCTGAAGCAGGTAAAATACTTTATAGATGCCAGAGGTGTGGGAGAAAACTATTTCATGAAAGAAATGAGCCGCCCGGATTATAAACTGATCTTCCCTGAATTTGTAGATTACACTCCGGAGTATTCTCAGTCACACCTGCCTGTCAGAGAGCAGACAACAGCAGAAGGACATGCTGTACGTACCGTTTATCTGTACTGTGCAATGGCAGATCTGGCAGAAGCCTATCAGGATGAGGGGCTTTTAAATGCATGCATGCTCAAAAAGCTTATCAATACCGAGTTTGCTTACGAATTCTTTGATAAGAAGTAAGCCTGCATCGGAGGATAAATCACCTCCATCGAAATTAATTTTAATCTGTC
>NZ_JBQHWS010000025.1:0-36912 GCF_052063845.1 Blautia sp. HCP3S3_D9 | reverse complement strand
TTCTAGTCAATTCCATTATACCAAACGGAACAGGTTTATGCCTTTTTTATTGGCTGAAATATTGAATTTTCAAGGTTCAACACACCGTATCGGTGTGGGAAGTTTTAGTTAGTAACCAGTATGGATACCGTCTGGAAACGGAATATCCAGAGAGCATGTACATTATAGATACGGCTAATCCATTTGCACCTGCAGAAAGTATGACAGACAGTTTATGCAGAGATAATGGAAAATTATCCAATTAGGTCAAAATGTGTCGTTCGTCTCAAAAAAGTGGTCATTCATCAGGAAATAGATTATTTTATAAAAAATGTTATAAAATAATCATAAAGATAAAACCTGAAGCCCTTTTGAATCGTCTATATAGCAGAAAGGAGGAAGAAAGTTACAGAAATGTGAACAGTAACTATTCGGTATTTCGAGACAGAATGCCGGATGGTTACCGGGAACATTTGACCGGGCGGTGTAAAAATGCTGCAGATAAAAAAATATGAGGGAGCAGACAAAGAGATGGATGAAAATTTGAGAATGTGCATTTCAACAAATGAACGAGATCATAAAAAATTCCTGCAAATATACAAAACAGGTACAAAACTGGATAAATTCGGAAGTGATTTGCTGATATTTGTAGGGCCTGGATTAGAAAGAATAGGAAGAATTGAAAAAATAACACATTTTTTTATTTTACTTATATGCATATCAGCCTGGAATGCCAAAATAAGCCTGTTCATTTATGTGATGATGCATCTTCTTATTATGATGGCTGGTCGATGGATCATCAGATTCAGCAGTGGAAAATTAGATGCCATTCAGGAAGAGTGCACAAAACATTATGATAAATTTCGCTATGATATGTATCGAAAGAATGGAATCATGCAAAACAGCGAAAACGGAAGGGATGAAATATGTTTTGAAAATTCCGGGAATATGAAAGTAGTAAGTGGAATGTTCACAGCGGAATTTAATTCCGGTGTACCTGAAATTTACATTGGATGCAGAAAAAATAAATGTGATCTGCCTCTGGAAAGCAGATCCGGCAAAGATTTGTGTTCGATGAGACATAATATTGCATCTGTGGAATTTACAGACAAATTTGATATCTTGGTTGAAGAGGGAACAGAGCTGAAGTGCATGAAATATCTGACACCAACCCGGCAGCTGGCAATGATTCAGGCGCATATTTGGGATGATATCAGACAGATGACGTTTTACAATGGAAGAATAGTTGGTTATATGACAAATGGCTTCGGAGGATATATACCGGGGATAGATGTTTACAACCGCAAATCAATCCTTAAATCATTTGAAGATGTGGAAAATTATTGCCAAAACGTTGGCCGTCTGGCTCGCTCAGCGCATAGTACATACTTACAGTTAGAAAAAATAATGTAAAAAAATTGGGACAGGAGAGAAAAGATGATGAAAATACTTTTTTGGATTATTATTATTGGAGGAATATATTACTTCATAACAACAAAAAACAGGTTTAATGAATTAAGCCAGAGCATCAAGCATGGTGGTTCTATGATTGGAATACAGAAAGCCAAAAGAGCAGAGTGCTTAAATGATGCATTACAGATCGCAAAGCTCAGTTATGAAAAAGAAGTATCAGGAATCGAAAAACTGACAGCAAATGATCGCCTCGAACAACTGGCGTTCCTTGGACAGAAGTATCCGGATTTACAGTCAATGCAGGGGTATAATCAGGCATTGAATCAGGCATACGAACTGAATCAGGAAATTGCAGCATCAAGAAGCCTGTTAGATGGAAATATCCGCAGATACAATACCGAAATTGCAAATTTCCCAGGCTGTATTATTGCTTCCATTTTTGATTATAAGCCGGAAACATTTATTGATGAAGAAAACTATGAGGAAAATAAAAAACTGAACAAAGAAGAAGTACATTTTGATAAATTCTAATCATAAAAATTAAAACTTGAAGCCTTTCTGAATCGGTTATATACTATATTATATAGTAGAAAGAAAGGAAGGAGAAAAAATGACAAACAAAAACATATGACACAAAATGTCATATAAAAGAGAAAAGGAGAGATGATCATGTATTGTAAAAATTGTGGAACTGAAAACCCGGATAAGGCTTTATTCTGTAAGGAATGCGGAGCAAAATTAAACGAAGAAGATACTGTTGAATATGCTACAGCATCAAACTTACCGGCATCATCGAAGAAAAAAACAATGGATACAACGCCGATTTCCATGTGGGGGTATTTTGGATATGAAATTCTGTTTTCTATTCCGATAGTTGGCTTTGTTTTGCTCCTGGTATTTTCTTTTGGTGGAACTAATAATATGAACTTGAGGAACTTTGCAAGGTCTTATTTTTGCTTTACAATCATAGTAGTAGTTCTTTTTGTATTACTGCTGGGTTCTTTAGGTTTATCAAGTTCCGGATTATATTAATCGAATCAGGTAAGTCCCCTGCGGAGGCTGCGAATATCCGCCTGACTCAAGTATTTATTTAAATTTTGATAAGAGGGAAAGGAAATCAAAGGTTATGAAAAAAAAGAAAGTATTATCATTAGTTTTGTCAGCTATATTATGTATCGGTATGCCTGCATCTGCAATGGCATCAGAATTTACCAGTGGCGAGGAAGAAAATGCGGTAGAGTTTGCAGCAGAAGATGAATTTACAGATAATGCAGAGGCTATATCTGAAACTGTGGAAAATAATGGAGATGCTGATTCCTATTGGGCAGATACTATTAAAGATGTTTTATTAGATACACAATATAATGATACAGTTGATTTTGGGACAAGTGCAGCAGATAAAGCTTACAAATTCACATTGGATTCTGCGGGATTGTTTGATATTGTAGGAACATTTTCCAAAATTTCTAATATTACCTTGTCAGTATATGATAATTCCAGAAAAAAATAGCTGACAGCCAAACCTTTGAATCAGATAAGGTGAGTAAAGAGGGAACTTTTGATTATTCAATAGAGTTAACTAAAGGAACATATTATGTTACTATTAGTGGCTGTAATTTGGGACCAGATGGTGATGCATTTATACCTACTACTGGAGAGTGTTCATTTATGTTGGTATCATCAAATATTGAGGAAACAATTCCGGAAGAACAGGGCGGTTCGAATAATAAACTTGATGATGCAGATGAAATTTCATTAAATAAAATGTATAAAGGCTTATTGACATATAATGACTTTGTAGATTGGTATAAGTTTACAATTCCAAAAGATGATGCGTCTGTTAAAATAACAACAGATGTACAGGATTATATGGATGGCGTACTTTATAAAAAAGAAAATGGTAAATTAGTTTGTGTTGATGGAGGAACAGATCCATTTGAAAAGGAATGGGAATTAAATGCGGGAGAGTATTATTTACGCTTAAAATTTCTGGCAAATCCGATGGCTTATCAATTTAAGGTGAATGCGCATTTTCATAAATGGAAATGTCGGAGTACTCCGGCAACTCTGAAATCAGATGGCTTAATCTTTTATACATGTTCCTGTGACCGGACGAGAACAGGTAAAACTATTTATCGACCGAAAACAATAAGTTTATCTAAAACAAAATACACTTATGATGGATGCGCACATAAACCAAAGGTAAAGGTAAAGGACCGAAAGGGAAAGGTGATCAGTCCGTCTAATTATAAAGTAACTTACAGCAAAGGTCTGACAAAAAAAGGCACTTACAATGTTAAAATTACTTTTAAGGGAAAATATTCCGGAAGCGTAAATAAAACGTTTAAGATTGTTTAATGTGATAAAGCAATTTTTGAAATTGTATGAAGGGAGAACGAAACTATGTTTAGAGAAAAAGTTGCAAAACTGACAAAAGTAATGTTTACCGGTCTGACAATGGCTCTTTGTGTGACTGCATTTAATCCGGCGGTAGCCGTAAAAGCAGATATCCTGCAAGAAAGCGAACCGAATGGTAATCCGGGTGCTGCAAATCAGCTGCCGTTAAATACATGGATGCAGGGAACAATTAGTGATCGGTATGACGAAGACTGGTATAAATTTACAATTGAACAGCCCGGAGAAACTTATTTCGAATTGGGAGCAGCTGCAAGTAATGCAAGTAGCAGTGCAAAGTGGGGAATTACTTTATATGATGCGGACAGACATCAGCTGTTTGACAGTTATGCACATTATGGAAAGTCTACAAAAACAGGATGGATGCCGGGTACATATTATGTAAAAATTTCAAGCAATTATTATGCTTATGGAAAATCAGGCACATATAATTTGATGGTTCATAATACACCTTCAGATCAGTGGGAAAAAGAGCAATATTATAAGAACAAAAATTTATCCAATGCCAATATTGTTTCTTTAAACAAGCAATATACAGGAAAGTTATATACCGGTGATGACGTTGATTATTATCGCTTTAAATTAAAAGGAACAAATGGTGTATCTTTTAGATTTATAATTGACGATGCAGTTGCCAATCCGGGTAAATGGAGAATCGACTTTATTGAATATAGTAGTAGGAAGTCTTTAGGCTATTATTATATTACTACAAATGAAACACTGACAGTGCCAAGATGCTGCGGTGATTTAATAGTGGAGATTTCAAGTCCTGCTTATATGAGTGCCAAAGGAGATATTTATCATATTCAGGCAACAGGTAAACTTGGTGCAACAGAATTTACTTCCCTGAAAGGTGGAACAGCTAAGGCATCACTTCGCTGGAAAAAAGTGACCAACGCAACAGGATATTATATTTATCGTAGCACTTCAAGGGACAGCGGCTATAAGAAAGTCGCAACGGTAACAGGAAAAACCAGTTATACAGATAAGAAATCATTAAAAAATGGTGGTTACTATTATTATAAAATTGTAGCTTTCCGTAAATCCGGATCTAAGGTTATCAAATCTGCTGCAACTGCCAGCAACTCTACATATATTTACAAAAAATAGAACGGAAAAAAGATAGTGACAATCAATAGAGAGGAAATTGGTGATTATGAAAAATAAAGCAGCTAAAGCGATAACAATCCTGATTTCTGTATGTATGATTACAGGCACTTCAGTGGGCGCTGCAGAATTTGTATCAGGAACAGATGTGATAGAGCAGAATACAGAGCAGTTTTCAGATATACCGGAAACAGATATACAAGATGAGAGTGAAGAAACTATTGATCTTGATCCGGCAGCTGTCACAGGAGCTACGAGATTAACCTCAACTACATTTAATGTAGTGATTGAACCGGCAAAAGCTGTCTATACCGGTGAGGAACAGAAACCAAAGGTTACGTTAAAAAGTCGTCGGAGCAATCAGGCAGATCCACAGGAAGGTGTTGATTATCAGATCAGCTATGAGGGGGATTTTACCAATTCAGGTACAGACGGAATAATCATCAGTGGATTGGGTAAATATACAGGATCATTTACTAAAACCTATAAGATTGAGTCAAGGGAATTAACGGGATGTACAGTTGCCTTAGATCAGGAATCTTTTATCTATGATGGTGAGCAGAAAATGCCGCAGGTTACGGTAAAGGACGGAGAAAGAACTCTGACTCTAAATAAGGACTATACAGTAAAGTATAGCAATAACAGTAAACCATCTGAAAATGCACTGGTGACGGTTACTGGTATAGGAAACTATGGAAAATATTCTCGTACAATAAAGAAATATTTCAAAATCAAGGAAGCAGCCAGAGATATCAGCAAATGCACAATGAGCGTTTTTGTAAATAATATTACTTATAACGGAAGCGAAAAGAAACCATCTGTAACTGTGAAAGAGGCGGGTAAATCATTGAAAGCAGGTACAGATTATACAGTATCGTATAAAGATAATATTCATGCAGGAACGGGAACTGCAATTGTTACAGGTAGGGGAAAATATTTCGGAACATTAGAAAAAACGTTTCAGATTAAGCCAAGGAGTCTGTCAGGCGCTGCCAAAGTGATACTGTCTGGCCCCAAAATAGTGTATGATGGAACAGAGAAAAGACCGGCGGTAACTGTAAAGGATGGAAATATTCTGTTAAATGAGGGCATTGATTATAAAGTTTCCTATAAAAATAATATCAATGCGGGTACCGCTACTGTAATTGTTACAGGAATGGGAGACTATACAAGCTACAAAAGCAAGTCTTATACAATAAATAGGGCGGATATCAGTCAGGCAGCAGTGGTGTTATCAGCTGATTCCTTCAGATATGATGGAAAAGCAAAGAAGCCGGGTGTCACTGTGACTGTTGGAAACACTAAATTATCTGCAAATACAGATTATGCGGTTTACTATAATAATTACACGAAACCAGGTAATGCCACAGTTACTGTTAAGGGGAAAGGTAATTACACAGGTGAGGCTAAGAAGACATACAGGATATTTGTGGCGCAGGATATTGAAAAAGGAGAACTTACGCTCTCAGAAGGTTCTTTTGTATATGATGGAACTGAGAAAAAACCCTCTGTTGTCTTAAAAGTTGATAACAAAGTCTTAACTGAAAATAAAGATTATACGGTGACGTATATAAATAATATAAATGCCGGAAGCCCGGCAGAAGTAATAGTGACAGGGCTGGGTTATTATACAGGAAAATGTTCAAAGCCATTTGAAATACTTCCAAGAAAAATTAATGCCGCCACAGCAACGCTGACCCAGAGTTCTTACGTCTATACAGGTAAGCGCATTGAGCCGGAAATCACTGTGACAGACAATATTCCTCTGGTAAAAGGTAAGGATTATGTTATTTCCAGTAATAGTGTGAATGTTGGCACAGCGAAAGCAACAGTTACGGGTATAGGAAATTATACAGGTTCCCTTACTGTTACTTTCAAAATCCAGAAGAAGGATGGCCAGATCATTGCCGGCAATAAAACCGTAAATCAGGGCAGCAAAGCAATTAATATTGCTGATCGTATTGTTACGGACGGAAAAGTTATCATCATTTCATCTGCTCCGGGAATTGTACAGGTTTCCGGTAATAAATTCATTCCGAAAAGTCCGGGAAAAGCAACGCTGACAATTCGTGCGAAAGCAGGAAAGAATTACAAGGCTGTTGCGGAGAAAAAGATTACAGTTACGGTACGCCCTCTTAATACGAAGAGTTTTACGGTAAAAACCGGAAAGAGCAAGGCAGAAGTTTCCTGGACACCGGCAAAATCTGTCAGTGGATATCAGGTACAATACAGTACATCTGTTAACATGGAAAATGCGAAAGCAATAAAAGCAAATGGCAGCTCTCAGAGCATCACTCTGAAAAAACTGATGTCTAAGAATAACTATTATATCCGTATCCGTACATTCAAAAAGGTTGGTGGAAAAAATTATTATTCTAACTGGAGCAGAGTGAGAAAGGTTACAGTGAAATAAACAGGAAAAACGAATGGAGAAAAGTGCTGATGGAGAAATCTGTCAGTACTTTTTGACAAAAAAGCAGGGAAACTTATTGTGACAATTAACAACAGGTGAGAAAGGATGTGTGAGAAGAATGAAAAAGGATTACATACGAAAATCTTCTGTGATTGTATGGATGGTAGTACTGATACTGGTTTCTTTTTGTTTTTCATTTGTAAAACCGGGCAGTGTTTTCGCCGCGGCAGATACTCCTGGCAGGGTCACAATGCAGGATATTTCATCCCCAGCCTTTGGACAGGTAAAACTTGTCTGGAAAAAAGCAGATAATGTGACGGATTATTATATCTATTATAAAGAGAAAAAATCCGGAAAGTGGACGAAACTGGCATCTGTGAAAGCTGGAACTACCAGCTATACGCACAAGGCTTCTGCCAAATATCCGCTTACGACAGGCAGATCATATGCTTATACAGTAAAAGCCTATAATTCTGCCTCCAAAAAGTACGGCGCGTATAATAAAAGAGGAATTATGATACAGATTTTACCGGAAATGGTGAAGCTTAATAAAGCAGAGGTTAATTCTGATAAGATTTCCGTAAATCTGTCATGGAGTAAAGCTGGAGGCTGCGATGCTTATGAGATTTATCGCAGAACCTACAGAAGTTCATGGAAAAGGATCGCCAGGGTAAAATCAAATACACTGAAATATAAAGATACGACACCAGTTCGTGGATGGGCCAATTATTATGCTGTATGTGGATATGACAGCAAGACCAAAACAACGGGAAATCGTTCAAATATCCTGCTTGCAGTTCTTGATTCTCCCCAATTTACTTTTCCGACGGTCAGAGATGCATATGTCGATGTTCTGCGTGCAGTTAAAGCAGGGGATAAGACAGGTATGATCGAGCCAATGCCGTACGGCACAGTGAATCTTGAGTATTTTGTTTTTGACATGAACAATGACTCAATTCCGGAACTGATCGTGGGTTCTGACTGCCCCTGGGAGGAAGGAGATAAGACCTATACCCGGAAAATCTGTCAGCTTTATACTTGTGAGAAGACCGGTTCAGGTTATAAATCAAAGCGAATGAGCGGTTATTTCTGGGACCCGCAGATGTCGGAAAAACATGATTATTTATATGAGAATTATTACTGGTATGCTAAATCTGTGAATTTTAAATATCGATGGTTTATAGATAAAGAGGATAACATACTTAAGCATTACAGTGAACCTCTGAACTATAAAGTGGGAAGTAAAGAATTGATTGATTTTGATTCCAGAAATAAGAAACCTTCATGGACAAAGATTACAGATACCAGTGCACTTTCAGGACTGTAAACAGCGAAAGGAGGCAGTCATAATGAGAAAAAAGAATAGAAACCTGTTTTTGTTAGTAATGGTGATGGCAGTTATCTGGCTTGGCGCAGTGAATATATCCGCTTCTACGACGATACCGACAGATGTTGAAACCGCTTCTTCGAATTGTACGCTTCTTGGAGTAAAAGGTGAATATATCACGCAGATTCCACAGGCGTTAAAAAGAATTAATGAGATTCGTAAAGAAGCCTGCCAGGAGGGTGTACCTGATCCTCGGACCGGCAGTCCACTAAAACCATCGGATTATGTGCCAATCAAATGGTCTTCTGATCTTGAATATATTGCAAGAATACGTGCTGCAGAATCAGGAATTACAATGGCACACAAAAGAACAAATGGTAAAAACTGCTTTCAGATCAAGAGCCCTAATTACGTAAGAAGCTATGGCGAAGTTCTTGCCTGGGACTGGGGAAAAACCATGACGGACGGAATTGAACAGTGGTATGAGGAAAAAGCAGACTGGGTAAATCAGGTTCCTGGTGCTGTTACACGTCATTATACACAGATGATCGATCCGTCCAATACATACATAGGCCTTGGGACATTTTATTCAGAACATACACAATTTCCAAATACAACGGCAGGAGAGTTTTCTTCCGAGACAGGATTGGATGAAACTCAGGGAACAGCGGTAAAGGACTGCGTGCAGACTCTTGAATTCGCAGATTCTTATTGCAGTAATGAGTACAGAATCTCCGGTAATCTTTCTGCGCAGGCAGATAAAACTTCACAGCTGAGAATGACAACGGATATTTCATTCAACGGTACAACTATCAAAAATCTGCAGGTGATGGATCAGATTACATGGAGCTCTTCTGATGATAGTATCGCATCGGTAGACAGTAACGGTGCAGTGACAGTTCACACCTGTGGAAAAGTAACGATTACCGCAAGCGACAGTGCAGGACATAAAGTAGAGACTACACTGGAAGGAAAACATAATTGGGATAATGGAAAAGTTACAAAAAAGGCAACTGCATCTACCAAAGGAGAGAAGGTATATACTTGCCAGAATTGTCATTTAACCAGAACGGAAGAAATTCCTCCACTTACAACAGATACGCCTGGCAAACCGGCATTGGACAAGATTTCTGCCCTTTCCTATAATAAGATCCAGATCAGCTGGAAAAAATCCCTGAATGTATCCAGGTATGTCATTTATTATAGAAAGACAGGAACTGCCAAATGGACACAGCTTGCTACAGTGAAATCTGGTGTAACGAAATATGTCCATACATCCTCTAAGAAATATCCAATCATAGTAGGACAGAAATATGATTATACAGTGAAAGCGTATAATCAGGTTTCAGGAAAATACAGTACCTATGACACAAAAGGTTTAACTGTAAAAACAGTTCCTGAAACTCCACAGCTGATAAAAGCTGTAGTTAATTCTGATAATACAGTCACTGTCAGCTGGAAAAAAGCAGGCGGCTGTAATGCCTATAGAATTTTCCGCAAAACGACTCTGAGCAATTGGACACAGATCGGATCTGTAAAAGCATCTGCGTTAAGTTTTACAGATAAGAATCCGGTTGCTGACATGAAAAATACTTATACAGTAAAAGCTTATTACAGCAAAACCAAAACTGCCGGAAAATATGATGAACAGGGAGTAAGTGCAAATCTGAGTAAAACAGAAAGACCGGTCACACCGACACCTGCACAGCCGGCAGTCCCGACACCGATTCCGATTCCGCCGGGAGTACATCCGACACTGATGACAGATATAACCTTAAGTCGACGTTCTATCACTATGACATCTAAAGGAGATAGAGTATTTCTTGATTCTATGGTTCTGCCGTTCAGAGCTTATTATAAAATGCTTGGATGGGTAAGCAGCGATCCGTCTGTAGTATCGGTAGGTGGGTATGATTATCTGGCTTCTTCCAGTACAATGCTTACGGCTGTGGGAAATGGAACAGCAGTAGTTACAGCTTATGCATTGGATGGTTCCGGACTGACTGCTCAGTGTAAAGTAACCGTAGATTATAAAGATGACAATGGAACTTCGGAACTGCCTTCTATTCCGGATGATCAGAATACTCAGGTAATCAAAGTGAAATCGATCAAATTAAGCCAGACATCCGTAACAATCACAGACAAGAAGAAGCATTATGTTATAGAAGCAACCTACAGTCCATCCAATGCCACAGTAAAGGGATGCAGATGGACCACGAGTGATAAGTCTGTTGTACTGGTAAACAGTGGATGGGCGACGGAATTCAGTAAACATTACCTCACACCTGTGGGAAATGGAACTGCGGTAATTACAGCTCATGCACTGGATGGCTCGGGTGTGGTTGCAAAATGTGTGGTAACAGTAAATATGAAATAAGTGTACCTGCTCAATGCTTCACAGCTACGGGTCAAAATCCATGGAATATCATCTTTTGTGATGAGATTTTCTAAACTGACAAAATCTGGGGGACTGCCGCATAGACGGCAGTCCCTTTTTGTGCTATAATACCTGTTGAAATATCCGGGCTGCTGAAAAATTGATTCAGGCTGCCGGAAAAAACAGAAGAAAAGGAGCAATGAAGATGAGTGACCTGTATTCAGAATTATTGGTAAAACGGGAGCACACAATCAAAGACAGTCTTGTAAAGTATGGCCTGATTGTGTTGACAGCAATCGCAGTAATTGCCGGACTGATTATCACCCCATTAATATGGATCGTAGCTGTAGCATTTGGAATTGCATGTTATTTCGTAATTCCTAAAACAGACGTAGAATACGAATATCTGTTTATCAATGGCGATTTCGACATCGACATGATCATGTCAAAGACAAAAAGAAAGAGAGTAAAGAGTTTCAAATTATCAGAGGCAGATCTGGCAGCTCCGTTAAATTCCCACAGAATGGACTATTACAACGGAAACCAGAAGATGAAAGTACTGGATTTTTCATCAGGAAATTCAGAACATAAACGTTTCGGGGTCATCACAAGACTTGACGGAGATTTATGCAAGATTATTCTGGAACCAGATGAAGCACTTGCAAAAGCTATGAAAAATTCAGCACCGAGCAAAGTTTTTTTGGATTGACATAGAAACTGATTTTTGTTACACTTGTGAAAAATAAAAGGGCCAGTTGCTGGTTCCTTTTTATTTATTACAATATAGGGAATGCTCTGTAGAATTCTTATATTGTAACAGACAATAGTAGTAATTCAATTTCATATACGCAAGGGAGGAAATGCAATGGGTACTATCATTGGTGAAGGCATTACATTTGATGACGTGCTGTTAGTTCCGGCATATTCAAAGGTAATTCCGAATCAGGTAGATGTCACAACTTACTTAACAAAGAAGGTTAAACTGAACATTCCTATGATGAGTGCGGGAATGGATACAGTAACCGAGCATCGCATGGCGATCGCTATGGCGAGACAGGGTGGTATTGGTATTATTCATAAGAATATGTCCATTGAAGCGCAGGCAGAAGAAGTAGACAAGGTAAAACGTTCTGAGAACGGTGTTATCACAGATCCTTTCTATTTATCTCCTGAACATACACTTAAGGACGCAGATGAGTTAATGGCGAAGTTTCGTATCTCCGGTGTGCCGATCACAGAAGGCAGAAAGCTGGTTGGAATCATTACCAACCGTGACCTGAAATTTGAGACAGATTTCAGTAAGAAAATCAAAGAGTGCATGACTTCTGAGGGACTGATTACAGCCAAAGAAGGAATCACACTGGAAGAAGCCAAGAAGATTCTGGCAAAATCCCGTAAAGAGAAATTACCCATTGTAGATGATGACTTTAATTTGAAAGGTTTAATTACTATTAAAGATATTGAGAAACAGATTAAATATCCTCTGGCAGCCAAAGATGATCAGGGACGTCTTCTCTGTGGTGCTGCAGTAGGAATCACAGCTAACGTGCTTGCACGTGTAGATGCACTTGTAAAGGCGTCTGTAGATGTGATCGTAATTGATTCTGCACACGGACATTCAGAGAATATTCTGAAAGCTGTACGTGAGATCAAAGCTGCATATCCGGATTTGCAGGTAATCGCAGGTAACGTAGCAACAGGCGCTGCAACAAAAGCTTTGATCGAAGCTGGCGTAGATGCAGTTAAAGTTGGTATCGGACCTGGCTCTATCTGTACAACACGTGTTGTTGCTGGTATCGGTGTTCCGCAGATCACAGCTGTCATGGACTGTTACGAAGCAGCGAAAGAATACGGAATCCCGATCATTGCGGATGGTGGTATCAAATATTCAGGCGATATCACAAAGGCAATCGCAGCTGGTGCGAATGTCTGCATGATGGGAAGCATGTTTGCAGGATGCGATGAGAGCCCGGGAACATTCGAACTGTATCAGGGTAGAAAATACAAAGTATACCGTGGTATGGGATCTATCGCAGCTATGGAGAACGGAAGTAAAGACCGTTATTTCCAGGAGAATGCGAAGAAGCTTGTTCCGGAAGGTGTTGAAGGACGTGTTGCTTACAAGGGACATGTTGAGGATACAGTATTCCAGCTCATGGGTGGTCTCCGTTCCGGTATGGGATATTGTGGAGCAGAGACAATTGAGAAGCTGAAAGAAACAGGCAGATTCATCAAGATTTCTGCAGCGTCTCTTAAGGAATCCCATCCGCATGATATTCACATCACAAAAGAAGCGCCAAACTATAGCGTAGATGATAAATAATAAAGATTTACAGTAATATATGCCCTGGTTGGCTGCTAGTGGAAGGAAAGCAAATACCTTCCGGCATGCTGACCGGGGTGTTTTTTGTTTATTATTCATTGGAAGAGGCGTAATAAATATATGATGGGGGATAGCTGGGTTAAGATGCATTATTTCCGAGGAGTGCTATAGAACCAATATAATTATAAGAGAAGGTAAAAATGCAGAAACAGACAAAAAGGAAAAGAACGGGGACCAAAACAGCAAAAACGACAGTGAGATCACGAAGAACCAAGACAGCAGAAACAGCAAAGAAAAATGGAATTTCAAAGACTGTAAAATCTGCAAATCCATATGCGGCAAAAAAAACTGCAGGCAGAAAGAAACGGGGGAAAAGCAGCAGGGTCAGACAGAGAAATCAAAGGGTTCTTATTATCGGTTTACTGATGGTTATTATAGTTCTGGCGGGATGGATCGTTATAAATCGTATGAGTGAAAATGGATGGAGTATTGGAGGATTTATACATAATTCTGACACAGTGGTTTCTGATACAGAACAGTCAGAAACAGATTCATCAGATTCTTCCGGTGGTCCGGAACAATGGCAGAAAGAAGGGGCACCATACATAGATGTGAAATTGCTTACACCGAATGAATATTCCAGACCGCAGATTCCAATTGAGAGTGTACAGTATATAGCGGTTCATTATACTGCAAATCCGGGAGCAACAGCGATTGCTAACCGGAACTATTTTGAAAATTTAGCGAATACTCATGATACAAAAGTAAGCAGTCATTTTGTGGTGGGACTGGAGGGAGAGGTAGTACAGTGTATTCCAACTTCAGAGATGTCTTACGCAACAAATTCCCGCAATGTAGATACATTATCTATCGAGTGTTGTCATCCTGATGAGACAGGAAAATTTAATGATGCAACGTATGATTCGGTAGTAAAATTAACAGCGTGGCTTTGCAAAAGGTTTGATTTAACTTCAGAAAATGTGATTCGCCATTATGATGTCACAGGAAAAGATTGTCCGAAATATTATGTGGAGAATCCGGATGCATGGTTACAGATGAAAGCAGATATTGCAGCGCAGATTGAGACAGACTATAGCTTACAGAATAATTAATAGAGGCCGATAATCTGTTATTTATAGCAATCCCAGAAAATTTAAGGCACATTTTGAAGATTATTTCATTCGCTTGACATTCGCATTTTTGAAATGGAGGGCATAAAAATCATGAGGGAAATCATAAAGAAAATCAGCAGCCTGCAAAAAAATTTGCCTTGAAATCCGCAAAGAAGTATTGTACTATAATAACAGCGTGTGAGTTTTTCACAACAGTGCCTGCATGACTGGCGGAAGTAGGATCACCTACAGGGAGTGCAGCGTGGATATGAGCCGACCGCCTGGGCAGCCTGGAGATAAAGGGTTTCCCAGGCTTTTTTGACCTTATTTTTAAAGAAAAGGAGAAAAAACTATGGAAATGTTATCACTGGAAAAAGAACTGAAAGAGAATTCCTATCCTGGAAGAGGAATTGTAATCGGACGTTCCGCAGACGGTAAGAAAGCAGTGACAGCTTATTTCATCATGGGCAGAAGCGAGAACAGCAGAAACAGAGTATTTGTAGAAGAAGGCGAGGGCATCCGCACACAGGCTTTTGACCCGTCCAAACTTACAGATCCAAGCCTGATCATCTACGCACCTGTACGTGTACTGGGAAACAAAACAATCGTGACAAACGGAGATCAGACAGATACTGTTTATGAGGGAATGGATCACCAGCTTACTTTTGAACAGTCCTTAAGAAGTAGAGAATTTGAGCCGGATGGACCAAACTATACACCTCGTATTTCCGGTGTGATGCACGTAGAGGATGGAAAATTCAGCTATGCAATGTCAATCCTCAAGAGCAATAACGGAAATCCGGATGCATGTAACCGTTATACATTTGCATACGAGAATGCCATTGCAGGAGAGGGACATTTTATTCATACCTATAAATGTGACGGAAACCCACTTCCAAGTTTTGAGGGAGAGCCGAAGCTGGTAGCGATTCCAGATGATATGGATGTGTTTGCAGAACTTCTCTGGAACAGCCTGAACGAAGATAACAAAGTATCTCTGTTTGTGAGATATATTGATATTGAGACTGGTAAGTACGAAAGTAAGATCATTAATAAAAATAAATAACAGTCAGTCACGGAGTCGGTTACTGAATCGTGTTATTGTGCACAGAATGAATAGTAGCCTGAACACAGATAATATGCGCAGATTACCGTGAACAGAAGACAATGCTTTTGCAGTAAAGGATTATTTACAGAAATCAATTTTGGAATATTTATTTCGTTCATACGGAGGATTAATACAATGAAAGAATTCGAATTAAAATATGGCTGTAACCCGAATCAGAAACCTGCTAAAATTTATATGGCAGATGGTTCTGAACTTCCGATTAAAGTGCTTTCCGGAAGACCAGGATATATCAATTTCCTGGATGCATTTAATGGATGGCAGCTGGTAACAAACCTGAAGAAAGCGACAGGACTTCCAGCAGCTACATCTTTTAAACATGTATCTCCGGCAGGTGCAGCAGTAGGGCTTCCACTGACAGAGACACTGGCAAAGATTTACTGGGTTAATGATATGGACTGGAAGAATTTTTCTCCATTGGCATGTGCTTATGCGAGAGCCCGTGGTGCAGACAGAATGTCTTCTTTCGGTGATTTCATTTCTCTTTCTGATGTTTGTGATAAAGATACAGCACTTCTCATCAAGAGAGAAGTATCTGATGGTGTCATCGCACCTGGATATACAGAGGAAGCACTGGAAATTCTGAAACAGAAGAAAAAGGGCAACTACAATGTTATCCAGATTGATGAGAATTATGTACCGGCTCCGCTGGAGCATAAAGAGGTATTTGGAGTAACTTTCGAACAGGGACGTCAGGAACTTGTCATTGACGATGAAATGCTTTCCAATATCGTGACTGAGAATAAAGAACTTACAGAGGAAGCAAAACGTGACATGAAGATTTCTCTGATCATTCTGAAATATACACAGTCTAACTCTGTATGCTTTGTAAAAGACGGACAGGCAATCGGTGTTGGGGCAGGACAGCAGTCCCGTGTACACTGCACAAGACTGGCAGGACAGAAGGCTGATAACTGGTTCCTTCGTCAGTGTCCAAAGGTGCTGAATCTGCCATTTAAGGACAGCATTTCCCGTGCAGAGCGTGACAATGCCATTGATGTTTATATCGGGGATGAATATATGGATGTACTTGCTGATGGTATGTGGGAGAAAACTTTCACAGAGAAACCGGAAGTATTTACAAAAGAAGAGAAACGTGCATGGCTGGATCAGATGACAGATGTTACTCTTGGATCTGATGCGTTCTTCCCATTCAGTGATAATATTGAGCGTGCGCATAAGAGCGGCGTAAAATATATTGCTCAGCCGGGTGGATCTGTGCGTGATGCGGATGTAATTGATACATGTAATAAATATGGAATGGCAATGAGCTTTACTGGAATTAGATTATTCCATCACTAAGAAATATAAAAGGGACGTGCGAGACAAATAAAGATCGTGGGTGTGGTTTCGGAGTTTAAGAAAAAACTTTTTCTAAAACTTATGCAAAAGCGCCCACGATCTTTATTTGTCTTGCACTGGTATTGAAGATGGGAGATAGTGAATAATATAAGAGGTACTATAAAAGTACTATAAGAAATAATGTAAGAACCTGGTAGATGATAAAATAAAAAGAACCAGCAACAGCTGATTCTCTAAGAGCGATAGACGGGGCTCGAACCCGCGGTCTCGACCTTGGCAAGGTCGCGCGTTACCAACTACGCCACTATCGCATTTATTATTTCTTGCTGAAACAGTTACCTCAGCGACAAAATATATACTACTATAAAAAGTTCTTTTTGTCAAATGTTTTTTTCACTTTTTTATAAAATTTCAAATATATATTTTTCTTTGCGTATCAGGGAATATAAAATCTGAACATTTCGTGAAGTCTGAAGAAGGAAAATTGCAAAACATCAGGGGCTGTGCTATGATTAACAAATGCAAAGAAGTTCCTGTGTAAATAGTGGACAGGAATGAAAAGCAATAAAGGAGATGAAATTTAGTCATGAAGAAAAGACTGATGATGCTGACGCTTTGTTTTTCACTGATGGTTCCGACTACGGTATCAGCGAATATCCTTGATTATGAGGGAACGATCAATGCGTATAAGCAGGACAATAAAACTCCACAGATTTTTGAAATTGATGATGGCAACGGTAAGAAGGTGACTGCAGTTGCCAAGGCAGATACAGTTTCTATATCCGTCAAGTATACATATATAAGATCTAATCCGGGAAAGGATGCCGGAAAATTAAAGAAAGTATATCTCGGAACAAATGTGGAGCGTGTTGCTGTATGTGATAATGGCTGGAGCAAGGTAACTTACGAGTACAAGAATAAAAAGGGAGCACAGAAGATCATCGGGTATGTCAGAACAAAGAATATCAATGACAGTGACCAGGTGAAAACTGCAAAGGGTACTTTTACAGCATTAAAAGACAGTGACATTCTGGATTATCCGGGTAAGAAAGATGGAGAGGTAGTAGGTGAGGTTATCCAGGAGGATGAGATCAAACGTCTTGCTACGGTAAATGATATCTGGAGTCAGATTTCCTATAAAAATGATGCGGGAAAGAATACGATCGGATATATTCCTACCAATGTGCTGGAGAATGTGACAGATACGCAGGAGAGTGAAGAGGAAACGAAGATTGCAGAAGTTGATGGTCAGGAAGCAGGAGTGATCCATAAGAGTGAAGGCAAAGGGGTATTTGCGGATGCTGTAGAAGGTGTGACTGCAGATAAGGGTGAAGCTGTTAATGGAGTACAGATCGGTACTCCGGTTGCAGTATCTTCTGATGCAACTTTGAAGCCACTGGGAACATTTAAGATCACACATTACTGTCCTTGCAGTATCTGCTGTGGTCCATGGGCAAATGGTGTTACAGCGTCTGGTGTGACTGCGACAACCAATCATACGATTGCAGTAGATCCGTCTCAGATTCCATATGGATCAAAAGTCGTAATCAATGGACAGGTTTACGTTGCAGAGGATTGTGGTGGTGCGATCAAGCAGAACTGTATCGATATTTACGTTGCGACTCACCAGGAAGGCGAAGATAAGGGCGTATATTATACAGATGTATATTTACTTCAGTAAAACTGAAAAAAAGACAACATAGAAAATCCGACAGGAGCATTCTCACTTCTGTCGGATTTTTTATGTTGATCAAACGTTTTTAGCAGTCAGAGAAATTTGCCTGAAGAACTCTCTCTTGCGTATTATGCGTTTTTCAGTGCCTGTTCAATATCAGCAATAATGTCTTCTACGTTTTCAATACCAACGGAGAGACGGATCATTCCAGGTGATACACCGGCCTCTACAAGCTGTTCATCATTCATCTGACGATGGGTATGGCTTGCTGGATGCAGGATCATAGTCTTGGATGCAGCCACATGAGTAGCGATAGTAGCAAGTTTTAAGCTGTCCATAAATCGTACCGCAGCTTCTCTGCCACCTGTCAGTTCAAAAGAAATAACACCACATGTTCTGCCACTGTTCATGTATTTCTGAGCTAGTGGATAATATTTGTCATCCGGAAGTCCGGCATAGTTTACGTGAGATACCTTTTCGTGGGCATTCAGGAACTCTGCGATTTTCTGTGCGTTATAGCAGTGGCGCTCTACACGAAGCGGAAGGGTTTCCAGCCCGAGATTCAGCAGGAAGCAGTTTGTTGGAGAAGGAATGGAACCCAGATCACGCATCAGCTGAGAAGTTGCCTTTGTAATGTAGGCTTTTTTTCCAAACTGTTTGGTGTAGACAACGCCGTGATAAGATTCATCCGGTTCTGTCAGACCATGATATTTGTGTCCATAGGCATCCCAGTCAAAGTTACCACTGTCAACGATGGCGCCGCCGACCTGTACAGCATGTCCATCCATATATTTGGTTGTGGAATGGGTAACGATATCTGCACCCCATTCAAAAGGACGACAGTTTACAGGGGTTGCGAAGGTATTATCTACGATAAGCGGAACTTCATGCTCATGAGCAACCTTTGCGAATTTCTCGATATCCAGAATTACCAGTGCAGGGTTTGCAATGGTTTCTGCAAAAAGTACTTTGGTGTTCGGACGGAATGCAGCAGCGATTTCTTCAGGTGTTGCATCTGTGTCAACAAAGGTACAGTCAATACCGAGTTTCTTAAATGTAACAGCAAGGAGATTGAACGTTCCTCCGTAAATAGTGGAAGCTGCGACAACGTGGTCACCTGCTTCGCAGATATTGAAGACGGCATAGAAGTTAGCTGCCTGTCCGGAGGAGGTAAGAATTGCGGCAACACCGCCCTCCAGATCAGCAATTTTTGCTGCTACAGCATCGTTGGTCGGGTTCTGCAGACGGGTATAGAAATATCCTTCTGCCTTCAGATCAAAGAGCTGGCCCATTTCATCAGTGGTATCATATTTATAAGTGGTACTCTGATAAACCGGGAGTGCACATGGTTCCCCCTTAGATGGAGTGTAACCGGAATGGAGACATTTAGTCTCGAGTTTGAAGTCACTCATGAGATAGTTTCCTTTCTTATGTTAAATGTTGCTTCAATAAAACGTTGTATTAATATTGGGAAAATATTGATGATATTGATACAAAATTTCATGATAGTCATAAAAAGATTATAACGCTGAAAATTAGAGAAGACAACAAAAAAGATAATAAAAAATGCTCAGGCTTTTTCTAACCAGTCATGAGATAAAAGATAACAAAAAAATGCCCAGGCTTTTTCTAACCAGTCATGAGATAAAAGATAACAAAAAAAAATGCCCAGAGCCGGAATCGAACCAGCGACACGAGGATTTTCAGTCCTCTGCTCTACCAACTGAGCTATCTGGGCATTTGGTATGTGATATGTTTACCACGAGTTTTATAATAGCATATAGATTGTTTGAATGCAAGCAAAAATTTAAAATTTTGCGAAAAAAGAGAAAATGGTGGAGATATACCTTATCTGGCCATAAGGTATATCTTTTCCATATCTTTCATATTGAGCTGTTTGAATACGCCAATGGTGCGGGTATCTTCAAAGCTGCATTTGAATGCAAGGTCATGGATTTCCTGCTCAGTGAGGTCAAGCCCCAGTTCATGTAAACTGGTTGGCATTTCCACGGAACGGAAAAAGTTTTCCATTGCTTCAATTCCAGCGAGGGCTGTTTCTTTATAGTCGGTTCCACATGGGATATCGAATACGTTAGTTGCGAATTGCGCAAAACGTTCCGGGTTTACTTCGTAAACGTAACGGGCCCAGCTTCCCCAGATGGCGGCGAGCCCGGCACCGTGGGTGACATCGTAGACGCCGCCAAGTTCGTGCTCAAGCTGATGGCAGGCCCAGTCACCACCGCCTGTGCCGCATCCGGTCAGGCCATTGTGGGAGAGGCTTCCGGCCCACATGATTTCTGCCCTGGCACTGTAGTTGTCTGGCTCTTTCATGAGAATGCGGGCATTGTAGATGACTGTCTGCATGAGAGATTCGCTGATACTGTCGGTAATCTCCATGGTTTCAATATTTACGAAGTAGCGTTCCATGGTGTGCATAAGGATATCTACACAGCCGCTTTCTGTCTGATACTGAGGGAGTGTGTATGTGAGGCGTGGATTTAAGATGGCAAATCTGGGTCTGCAGTAATCAGTTTTTGCGCAGCCTCGTTTTTCTTTGGTTTCTTCGTTCGTGATAACGCTGGAACTGCTCATTTCACTTCCGGAAGCTGCAATTGTGAGGACTACGCCGATAGGAAGGCAACCTGCCGGAGTTGCCTTTTTCAGACAGAAATCCCATACATCTGTATCCGGGTTTGCAACGCCGTATCCGATTGCTTTGGAGGAATCGATAACACTTCCACCGCCTACAGCCAGGATGAAATCTACATTTTCTTTTTTACATAAATTAATTCCTTCATAGACTTTTGAAAGATGTGGATTAGGTACAACGCCGCCCAGAGTAACATATTCAAGTCCTGCTTCTTTCAGATTAGCAGAAATCTCACTGATCAGCCCGGAACGTACAGCACTTTGACCGCCATAGTGGATCAGCACTTTTTTTGCTCCATATTCTTTCAGCAGAGAACCTGCCTGAAGGTGGGTATCTTTTCCAAAGATGACGCGGGTTGGTGTATAATATTCAAAATTTCTCATAATATCTAAATTACCTCCGATGATTTAACAGACTGTCTGTTAGCTGTAATGCTATATAGATATGTAGGTTTCACAAACAGTAAGCTGGCAAACAGTACCAGTGAATAATGTTTCGTTTATAAGTACAATAGTTACTGGCCGTGTTTTGTTATTATCAGTGAAAACGGGGACAGTAACGTACAATATTATTAAAGCAAATAATAGGAAAATAGTCAAAAAATAATAAAAAATTTAAAAATATATTAAAAGACAGGAAAAGAATGGCTGCGCTGAAATGTATCTATAAATTTCTTCACAGATACCTATAATTTTCTACACACCTAAATTGGAAAGACAGAAATTTATAGATTTTGGACAGAAAATTTTATGGGCATTATGTGAACGGAATGTTATGATAAATACACTTAAATATACAAAGTGAACAAAAAAAGGAGGAAATAAGAAATGAAGAAAAGAATGTACAAGATTATGGCACTTGCCATGACAGCAGCTATGGTGGTACCTATGGCAGCACAGACAACTGCATTTGCAGCTGACGACAAAGAAATTACTTACTGGAACATCGCGGTAGAGAGCCCGGACAAAGATATTGTTACCGCAGCAGTAGATAAGTTCAACAAAGAAACAGAGTCAGGCTACACAGTAAATCAGGTATCCATCCAGAACGATACATACAAAGAAAAACTTGTTATCGCTATGAGCTCTGGTGAATGCCCTGATATGTACTCAAGCTGGTCAGGTGGCCCAATGTACGAATACATTGATTCCGGATTTGCTCAGCCGATCGATGATCTTCTTGATCAGTCTGATATCAAAGATAAACTTCTGGATGCAGCTATCGAGCAGGGAAGCTACAACGGACATGTATATGCAATCCCATATCTGAACGTATCACTGGCTGGTATCTTCTACAATAAAGAGATGTTTGAACAGTACGGACTGGAAGAGCCGAAAACATTAGCAGATCTGGAGAACATCTGTGCAACATTAAAAGAGAACGGAATCACACCATTTGCACTTGCTAACGGATCTAAATGGACAGGTTCCATGTACTTTATGTCTCTGGCAGCTCGTTATGGCGGACTGGAACCATTCCAGAATGCAGTTGCAGGAACAGGCAAATTTACAGATGACTGCTTCATCAAAGCAGGTGAGAAGATTCAGGAGTGGGTTAACAACGGATACTTCCCGGATGGTGTAAACTCCTTAAGCGAGGATGACGGACAGGCTAAGCAGTTAATGTATCAGGAAACAGCAGGTATGCTGCTCTGCGGATCATGGTATACAGGAACATTCCAGTCTGACAGCGAAGAATTCTACCAGAAGATCGGCTGGTTCCCATTCCCTGCAATCGACGAATCTGACGCTGACTCTACAATCCAGATTGGTACTGTAGGTGACCAGTTCATTTCCTTCAATTGCGAAGGTGACAAACTTGCAGCAGCATTCGAGTGTGCAGCAGACCACTTATCAGACGAAGTTGCTGATATCACATACTCTAACAACAAGATTGTTCCTGTAAAAGATGCAGGCGACCACATCACAGACCCTGTTGTAAAAGAAATCTTTGATGCAGCTGAAAACGCATCCTCTATCCAGCTGTGGTATGACCAGTATCTGCCAACATCTGTTGCATCCGCACATCTTGATGGCTTACAGGAAGTATTCGGTCTGACAAAGACTCCACAGGAAGCACAGGAAGAAATGCAGGCAGCTATGGATGAATATTTAAGCACTAAATCTGATTCCAGTGCAGCTGATGACACAGAAGAAGCAGCAGATGACGCAGCAGCAGAGGAAGATGCTGAATAATCTTTTAAGGTAAAGCAGGCATTCATTCTGACCTGAGTAAGGTGAGAAAAGAAGGGTCTGCACATGTTAAAAGTGCAGACCCCTTCTTAATATGATAGAAAATTATGTCGCTGAAGCGACCCGTCACAGGAGGGAAATCCTGTAAGCAGGATTCTTTTTTGGAAAAATATGTGAGCACACAGAGCGTGCTTGAAAAATCATTTCAATGTCAAACTACATATCAGACAGCATGTCAGAAAATATATAAAAACCATCTCAGAAATATATCTCTAACATATTCCGAAAGCATTTGTCAAACATACTCTGGCACACGTTAGGTCAGATGATCAAATATCAGAAAGTATTAAAAAGGAGGCACTAAAATGAATGAAAAAGGGATATCTCTGGCTCAGTTAAGACAGAGAAAAACACGTCAGACAGCAGCACTTTTTCTGGCACCTGTTATCATTTTATTAGTAGTATTTATCGCGTATCCGATTATTGATACATTTATTACAAGCGGATACCAGTGGAATGGTATTTCCGCAGACAAGAAGATGGTAGGACTTGCAAACTGGGCAAAACTGATTAAAGATACAAAATTCTGGACAGCATTTAAGAACAACGTTATTATCATGATCTTATCTATCATTATCCAGATTCCGTTAGGACTTGCAATGGCAACATTCCTTGACTTTGGCGGTAAGAAACTTACAATTTTCAAGGTTATCTGGTTTATTCCAATGCTTATGTCTTCTGTTGCAATTGGTTTCCTTTTCACATATGCACTTGCAACAAACGGAGGTATTGTCAGCACAATTTCCGGATGGTTCGGAGGGGGAAATATTGACCTTCTTGGTAATCCGAAAGTAGCATTGATCACAGTTATTCTTATCATTGCATGGCAGTTTACACCATTCTACATGGTTTACTTTATGGCTGGTTATACAAACATCCCATATGATGTATTTGAAGCAGCAAGAATCGATGGTGCTACAAGAGGACAGTATTTCTGGAAAATTGCGCTTCCACTTCTGGTTCCGTCAATTAAGAGTGCAGCTATCCTTTCAATGGTTGGATCTCTGAAATACTTCGATCTGATCTATGTTATGACAGGTGGCGGTCCTGGTACTGCTACAGAGCTGATGGCAACCTATATGTACAAAGAATCATTCAAGAACTTTAACATGGGTTATGGCTCAGCCATTGCAGGAGGTATGTTTATTCTGATTACAATGGTATCTATGATTACTATGAAACTTATAAACGGAAAACAGGAGGATTAAAGGATGGACAGCTATAAGAAAAGTAGAAGAAAAAGCATCATAGCCTGGGTCATTGCTTTTGTTCTTGCTATCGGTGCAGCAATTGTATCATTTACACCTTTTATATTCATGGTGCTGAACTCATTCAAAGAGAAATTTGAGATGCTTACCAAGGGTGTATTCCAGCTTCCTGATCAACTGAACTGGTCTAACTACACTGAGGTACTCACAGGCGGATTTGCAAACTATTTCAAGAACAGTGTAATTGTTCTGGCAATCTCCCTGATCCTGTTACTGTTTATTTCAGCATGTGCTTCTTACCCTCTGGCAAGATTTAAATTCAAAATGGCACAGCCGATCTACGCGATCATCGTAGCATGTATGTCAATCCCTGTACATATTACATTGATCCCTGTATTCAAAATGTCAAAGTCAACAGGACTTTATGATACAATCTGGTCACTGATCGGACCGTACATCGCATTCGCGGTTCCGATTTCTGTATTTATCCTGACCAGCTTTATGAAAGAGATTCCGAGAGAAATTGAAGAGTCCGCTGAAATTGATGGATGTGGAAAAATTCAGATGTTCTTCTCCATGATCCTGCCACTTTCCAAACCTGGGATGGCAACACTGGCAATCTACAATGGTGTAAATATGTGGAATGAGTTCTCATTCGCAAATACACTGACACAGTCCGCACAGAATCGTACACTGCCACTGGCAATCTGGGAATTCCAGGGACAGTACTCCATGAACACACCAATGATCATGGCAGTTCTTACATTAACACTTTTACCAATGGTTATCATGTTTATTGTCTTCCAGGATAAACTGGTAAAAGGTATGACAGCAGGTGCTGTAAAGGGGTGATTCTTTCCGCAGAATCTGTTGTGTCCATTTACCGTTGAACATGGTATGATATTAAGGGGGCAAAATTTTTGCCCCCTAATCGTGTACACGAGTATATGTGAAATTATATGACAGACGAGGAAAGACGACATGAACAAATGGAAAACGAAATTCGGCCGCTGGAAATTTGATAAAAAAATACTTTTGCTTGTAACCGCCAGTATTCTTATTGTAACACTGACGGTTGCAGGTGTTTCCCTGACTTTTTCGCTGGCATCGATGAAAGAGCAGTCGATAGAACTTCTACAGATGCAGAACAATACAGTCGCAGAATCTTTTCAGGGATCCATGGATTCATATAAAGAAATCGTATTGGGTACGATTATGGATGATTCTGTACAGAATTACTGCAGGCAGGTGCAGAGAAATGCGCTGAAAACAGCAGATATTAATGCAGTTTACAGTAAGCTTGAGAATCTGAATAATATGTATGAGAGTCTGAACTTTGCTGCTATTGTCAGTTCGGATTATGAGAGTTACTACTATAGGGGAAAAGGTTCTTTGTCAGTAACACAGTTTGAAGAAGTGTATCCTCAGGCATATGATAAAAGTAAATATGCGCAGAAAGGAACTCTGAAAGTTTCCTATAATAATGATTATTATAAAGGGAACAGATACACACTGAGCCTGTATTATCCGCTATATGATACCAGAAAAGTATCTGATGCCCAAGGTCTTCTGTGTATGAATTTCGATGACCCGGCAGTACAGAGGATGCTGGCTGTGGGAAATTCTTCAGCGGAAACAAGAGTGGTTGACACAGGCGGAATGGTTCTGCTTTCGAAGGATAAAGAGGAGACAGGCCGTTATGTAAATTACATAGATGAGATGGAAAATGGGATACAGATATTTACAAAGAATGGAAATATGTATGTATGTCAGAAAATAAAAAACTGGAACTATTATGTGGTTAGTTCGATTTCATCGTATAAACTGATGGAATCCGGATTCCGTACAATCGTTGTTGTGATCATTGTTCTGATCATAGTGCTGATCACTGTAAGCATTATTATAAGAATTTTGGTCAAGAAGATGTATCAGCCTCTTGATAAGGTAGTATCCAAGATGGATCATGTTGCAACAGGATCCCTGAGAACACGAATTAATGTGGATAATATGGGAGAAGATTTTACCAAATTGGCGGTCGGCTTTAATTCCATGATGGACGAGATCGAAGTACTGATGGAACAGGTAAAACTGGAACAGCATCAGCTGGAGCAGATTCGTTTTAATGCCCTTCAGTCGCAGATCCAGCCGCATTTCCTGTATAATACACTGGAATGTATCCACTGGCAGGCGATTGCTGAAGGAAATAAAGAAATTTCCACAATGGTAAAAGCACTTGCGAAGTATTACAGGATCTGTCTCAGCAAGGGACACGATGTGATACCAATCAGAGAAGAGATAGAACACATCAGAAATTATATGATCATCCAGAACATGAGATACGACAATATTATCGGAAGTGAGATCGTCGTGGAATCTCGGGTGGAAGAAAGCCTGATACCGAAGCTGACCCTGCAGCCTTTGGTAGAGAATTCCATTTACCATGGAATGAAAGTAAAAGAGGGAAAAAAAGGTACGCTTTATCTTACCGCATATAAAGATGGGGATGAAGTTGTGATCAAAGTATCAGATACCGGTACAGGAATGAGTCAGGAACAGATAGATGAAATGAATGAACAGCTCTCCAGATATGAGGATTCCTTCGGATATGGAGTGCGGAATGTAAACAAGAGGATTGAACTTCTTTTTGGTGAAGGATATGGGCTTCATTATCAGAAGAATGATTCGGGTGGGGTAACTGTCGTAATCCATCTGCCATATCAGACAGAAATCAAAAAGAACACAGCGGGAGGCGAGTGGACGTGTGTATAGAGTACTGATAGTTGATGACGAAAAAATGATACGCATGGGTATGAAAAATGCCATAGACTGGAAGAAACTGGGAATTGACGATGTCTTTACTGCTGCGTCAGGAAACGAGGCTTTGAAGATTCTCAAAGAAGAAGGCCCTGAAATTATGGTTACAGATATCCAGATGACAGAAATGACGGGTCTGGAACTGATCAAAGCGGCCAGAGAATTAGTACCTGAACTGCGTGTAATCGTACTTACAGGTTTTGATAATTTTGAGTATGCAAGAGAGAGTCTGCGGCTTCAGGTGCAGGACTTTTTCCTGAAACCGATTGATGAAGATGACTTTTTCGAGGCAATAGAAAAGCAGATAAATGAACTGAAAAAACAGGAGAATGAAGAAAGATATCAGGCCAGAATGTGGAGGTCTCAGGGATCTGTAGTTCAGATGAGGCTGGAGCAGTGCATGAGAAATTTGGTTCATGCGAAGGCAGATAACGAGATGCAGTTATACATTCTGCAGAATGATTTCCAGTTTGATGTTAAGCAGAAAATGAGCCTGATCCTTCTGGAACAGGGTATGTATACAGATCAGCAGAACGATGAAAAATTTCGTGCAATGTCTGTTAAAAATGTCTGTATGAGTATGGTGGATTCCCAGAACAGAGGAATCACATTCACAGATGATGACGGTACAATCGCGATTGTCTGTTTTGAAAAGAATGATGATGACAGCGTCCTGGAACAGATAGAAGAATTGTCGGATGTGCTGAAGGATGAATTTGAATATAAACCAAAGATTACAGTTGGAAGTACTGTGCAGGGGTTTGAAAACCTGGCAATATCCTACAATGATGCCAGATATCTTCTGGAACATGAAAAAAAGAATATTCAGAACATTATACAGACAATGGGAGCTCAGAATAAGAAGAAAATCTTCTGGGAAATCTATGCAGAACTGCGAAATATCATGATCACCAATATAGGAACTCCAGATTATGTGCTGAAAGCATTTAACACCTTTTCTAAGGCAACGGAATCCTACAATCTTACTCCTGCTGCTGTGCGCAGATGTTGTTTTGAGATTGCCTCCTCTCTGATTTTTTCATACATGGAAGAATCGTGTGAGGTGGAAGAAGGAAAGCTGGATGCACTTTCCAGGAGTCTGGCATCAGCAGGAAAAGAAGAAGCCTGTGAGATTACGAGAATGTTTATTGAGCAGCTTATTGGAAAAGATGAAGAGAATGTACATTATACCATTTCCAATGCCAAACACTATATAGATGAGCATCTGGCAGAGGATATTTCTGTTTCCAATATTGCAGCAAATCTTTATATCACACCGAATTATTTTTCGAGATTATTTAAGAGGATTACCGGTGAAGGTTGTAACGAATATATTGTCAGAAAGAGGATCGAAAAAGCGAAAAGCCTGCTGGAAACTACCAGCATTAAGACTGGAAAGATTGCTATGATGGTAGGATACAGGGATACAAATTATTTCTCTCTGGCATTTAAGAAACATACAGGAAAGTCACCGACAAAATACAGAGAAGAAATGCAGAATACATAAAGCACTTTTAAACACACTCTGGTATAGCGAAATTAAGTATCAGACGAACAAATATCAAACTATATAATACAGGAGGATCTAGAATGAAAGACCACAGAAAAGAAAGAGCAGAAGCAAGAAAAAAAGCAGAGAAACTGGTATCTCAAATGACGCTTCTGGAGAAGGCTTCCCAGTTAAAATATGATGCCGCCCCTGTGAAAAGACTGGGTGTTCCGGCATACAATTACTGGAATGAAGCACTGCATGGAGTGGCCAGAGCAGGTGTGGCAACCATGTTCCCACAGGCAATTGCGATGGCTGCAGTATTTGACGATGAAGAGATGAAAAAAGTTGGCGATATCATTGCAACTGAGGGAAGAGCAAAATACAATGCATATTCTGCAAAAGAAGACAGAGATATTTACAAGGGTCTTACTTTCTGGTCCCCCAATGTAAACATTTTCAGAGATCCGAGATGGGGCAGAGGGCATGAAACCTATGGTGAGGATCCATATCTGACGTCCAGACTTGGCGTGAAATTCGTAGAAGGAATCCAGGGTGACGGACCTGTAATGAAAGCGGCAGCATGTGCAAAGCATTATGCAGTGCACAGCGGTCCGGAATCGCTCAGACATGAATTTGATGCACAGGCAAGCATGAAGGATATGTGGGAAACATATCTTCCGGCTTTTGAAGCGCTTGTAACAGAAGCGGATGTTGAGGCTGTAATGGGTGCTTATAACAGGACAAACGGAGAACCCTGCTGTGCACATAAATATCTTATGGAAGATGTCCTGAGAGGAAAATGGAAATTCGAAGGTCATTATACTTCTGACTGCTGGGCAATCCGTGACTTTCATGAACATCACATGGTAACTTCCACACCAAGACAGTCCGCTGCTATGGCATTAAATGCAGGCTGTGACCTGAACTGTGGAAATACATATCTTCATATGATGGGAGCTTATCAGGATGGACTGGTAACAGAAGAGAAAATTACAGAATCCGCAGTAAGACTGCTGACAACCAGATATCTGCTGGGCCTGTTTGACGGAAGTGAATATGATAAGATACCGTATAGTGTGGTAGAGTGTAAAGAGCACATTGATGAAGCTCTTAAGATGGCAAGAAAGAGCTGCGTACTTCTGAAGAATGATGGAGTTCTTCCGATTGATAAAACAAAAGTAAATACTATTGGTGTCATCGGCCCGAATGCAAATAGCCGTGCAGCTCTTATTGGAAATTATCATGGAACATCTT
This sequence comes from Blautia sp. HCP3S3_D9, assembly GCF_052063845.1. Taxonomy (NCBI): domain Bacteria; kingdom Bacillati; phylum Bacillota; class Clostridia; order Lachnospirales; family Lachnospiraceae; genus Blautia; species Blautia sp. HCP3S3_D9. The sequence continues at coordinate 6,673 of NZ_JBQHWS010000025.1, read as the reverse complement.
CAGAATATATTACTGTTCTTGAAGGAATCCGTGAAGAAGCAGGTGATGATGTAAGGATCCTTTACTCTCAGGGATGTGATTTATATAAAGACAAAGTTGAAAATCTGGCATGGGATCAGGACAGAATTTCTGAGGCAGTAATTACAGCGGAAAACAGCGATGTAGTCATACTCTGCGTAGGTCTTGATGAGACTCTGGAGGGAGAAGAAGGAGATACCGGAAACAGTGATGCATCCGGGGACAAAGTTGATCTTCATCTTCCGAAAGTACAGGAAGAACTGATCGAGAAAGTAACAGCAGTAGGAAAACCTACCATCGTAGTTCTGATGGCAGGAAGTGCGATTGATCTGAATTATGCGCAGGATAACTGTAATGGAATCCTTCTTGCATGGTATCCGGGAGCAAGAGGCGGACGTGCAATAGCAGATCTTCTCTTCGGAAAAGAATCTCCATCAGGAAAACTTCCGATAACCTTCTATAAAGACCTGGAAGGAATGCCGGAATTCACAGATTACTCTATGAAAAACAGAACTTACCGTTATATGGAAAAAGAGGCACTTTATCCATTTGGATACGGACTTACATACAGTGATACCTGCGTAACAGAAGCAGAGGTTGTCGGTGAAGTATCAGCAGAGTCCGATATCATGTTAAAAGCAACTGTTAAGAACAATGGAACAGTAGATACAGATGAAGTTGTTCAGGTGTATATCAAAGACCTTGATTCTCCGCTTGCAGTTCGTAACTACAGTCTCTGCGGATTTAAGAGAGTATCTCTGAAAGCGGGAGAAGAGAAATCTGTAGAATTTACAATTTCTAATAAAGCAATGAATATAGTTGATGAAGATGGAAATCGTTACATCGCAGGAAAACATTTCCGTTTATTTGCAGGAGTATCCCAGCCGGATGCAAGAAGCGCAGAACTGACAGGACATAAGCCGGTTGAAGTTGAGATCACACTTTAACAAAATTTTATCCACTTGACTATTTAAACAGATCAGGTAGGCCACCTGCGTAGACTGTGAAAAGCAGGCAGGGGGACAAAATAAAAAGCCATATCATATATGGACAGGAGGAACACAGACATGAAAAATAAAATTAAAAAAATATTACTTCTTGGAATGACAGCCATGTTTACTGCTGGCACGGCAGGTACAGCAGTTATATCCTGTCCTGTATGGGCAGATGAAACAGAAGACGCAGCAGAGGAGTCTGAGGCTGCAGAAGAAACAACAACAGGAGATGCCGGAGACGAAACTGCAGATAAGGCAGAAGATACAGCGGAAACTACAGAGCTGAAGAATGTAGAACATCCAAGAATGTCCACCTATTCCATCCGTAGCTTTTCCATTGTAAAGGACGGCGAAGAAGTATTTCAGATCAAACAGGAACCGGCAGATTATAAGATGGATTTCGACTACTGGGAGATCACCAATCCTTATGATGAGATTGCAACAGTAAACACTGAGAATATGTATGAAATGTTTGGAGTACTGGTTGACTTTGATCTCAGTAACGGTGTTGATGCGGCAGATGCAGATACCGGACTGGATAAGACACAGACTTATTTTACCGTAGATTTCGTAAACACAGTCAATGACGATACCGCCAGAGAAACACAGGACGCAGATGCAGCAGCAACAATCCTCATCGGAAATACAGATGATAACGGTGATTATTATGCATGTGTAAAAGGATATGAGGATGCAGTTTATCTGCTTCCCAAAGAGTCTGTGAACAGCCTTCTGGAACTGAAACCATTTAATCTGCTTCTGAAGATCCCGGCACTGGTAAATATCGATACACTTGACAGCGTAGACATGAATATTGGGAAGAAAACCTATACAATGAAGCTGGACGGTGGAGATTACAAGTTCGGTAAGAAGACTGTAAAGAAAGAGAAATTTACGGAACTGTATCAGGCGATTCAGAGTGTAATGCTTGATTCTGAGATTGAAGAGACAAAAGATGCAGCAGATAAAGAAGAAGTCCTGACTGTAACATTTCACAGAAACACAGAGGAAGCTCCGGAAGTAACTCTGAAATATTACACATACGATGATACTTATGATAGTGTGGAAATCAATGGAACTGAGAGATTTCTTGTAAAGGCTGAAGATGTAGATGCACTGGTGAAACAGATAAAAAAAGCATTTTAATCAATAAACTGCTGAGCAGTTATTGGGTTATGTTCAAGAGGAGCAGAGGATGATTTTATCTGCCTGACTAAAGAGATATAGATATTGTAAACAGTAAAAACGGATTGCGAAGCTCATATTGAGCGGCAATCCGTTTTTGCGTTATATTGTTTGATTTTTTATGGCTTTGTTAATTGGAAATAGCGATTACTCTCCTTGATAGTTGAACCAGTCAAAGTCAGCATAGTTAGTACTTGGCTGATGATTGGAACTTGTATACATACCAATGTATGTTCCGGTAAATCCGTTATTTACTACAGAGCTTAACAGAGAAGCATCCAGTCCTCTGACAAGCGGGATCATCTCCTGCTCTGTGTATCCATAATAGAAATCATAATCAGTAGTATTTCCCTGAACACTGAGGTAGAGGCGTTTTACATCTTTAATCTCGGTTTCTGCGAGCAGAGATTTGCTGCCATTTTCTGTTTTGTAAGCCTGAAGGAAAGGTCTGTCGTTTTTCTGGGTTAATACCATGAGATAATGGAAACGGTCATCCTGCACAAGGGCAATTCCTGCCTCTTCATTTTTATTTGCAGGGGTAAATTCCATAGCTGTTTTTGCCAGGAATACTTTATGACGCTGTCTGCGGCCTACGAAAGAAGGAAGGCAGATCTCATTCATAACTTCTTTTCTTGTATACAGACGCAGATATCCAAAACGGTCTGCCAGAGAATAGATTGGTTCAACTGGCGGATGAATGGTGTTCCACTGCATCAGCAGAGTATTGCATTCAAAGTTATCAGATTCAGGCATTAAAGGATAAATAGTTTTAGGCAGATCCGGAAGGCGGTCTTCGGTCTGGACAAGTCCTGTTTCATTGTCGACCATAGGCCATCCGTCCTCTGCCCATACGATCGGAACCATAAAGGTTTCGCGTCCAAGATTGTAATGACCTCCCTCATATGCACGTACAGCAAGAAGAACCATCCACCATTCACCATTCTGAGTTTCTACGATATCTGCATGTCCTGTTACAGAAATCGGGTTTAACAGAGGCATATGTCTGTGAGTAACGATCGGATTTCTCGGGCAGATCTCATAATCGCCCTGGATAGTGCGGCAGCGAGCCATCTGCACACTGTGATTTACGAAAGTGCCGCCTTCTGCAACGAGAAGATAATACCAGCCATCTTTTTTATAAATATGTGGAGCTTCAATCCATTTGCTGCGTGTTTTTACACCGTCCCAGATGATATAACGAGGTCCTTTGAACTGGAAGGTTTCCGGGTCAAGTTCATTCAGATAGATACCATGATGTCCTTCGTAAAGGCAGTCCGGGCTGATATAGTTGCCCACATACCACAGAGAGCCGTCATCATCAAAGAAAAGACTGGAATCGATTCCGTCTGCACCTTTTACAACAACCGGATCACTCCAGGGACCTGCAGGATCTTTCGCTGTAATAATATAATTGTCACGGTCTGCTTCACGTCCTGCAGATACGAAAGTGTTGATAATGTAATAAGTTCCATCATGATAACGGATACTCGGAGCCCATAATCCCTCAGAAGTCTCGCAGTTCTTATAGTCAAGCTGTTCAGGTCTGTGAATCCCATGCCCGATCTGCTCCCAGTGAACCAGATCCTTACTGTGGAAAATTGGCAGTCCCGGATAGTAGACAAAAGATGAAGTGACCATATAGTAATCCTCCCCTACACGGCAGATAGAAGGATCTGGATAAAAACCGGGAAGAAGAGGATTGTGATAAGTTTTCTTGAGCATAAAAAGAGCCTCCTTTATTATAATGAGTGTTTTTACCATAACGCAGAATGCCTGTAATGAAAATAGAAATAAGTTTCATTTATATAGAAAAAAGAGCACAGTTTTATATAGCAAAATTCTGGACAAAACCGTCAATATAGTATATTGCCGCACCGACAGCTGCCGCTTCGGTAGGGTAATGGCAGGGATGGATAAAGCTTCCATCATTTTCAAATGGATTGAGTTCAAGTGCTTTTTGGCGGAAGTCTTCTATATAGTCAGAGATGTATGCGCCTACATTTCCTCCAAGTATAATGTCGCAGTCAAAACACATGCGAAGGTTATTGACTGCAATTGCCAGATGATCCATATAGTCATCAAATACATTGCGCAGTCCCTGGTTGGATTTTATCTGGTTGAAAAATTCTTTCAAGTTGCCGTGCGTAAAATCAGATAATATATTAGAGGAACAATATGCATCAAGACATCCGTAACGTCCGCAGTAACAACGTTTGCCATGTGGAATAATAGTCATATGTCCAAACTCACTGCTTCGGTTATGATCTCCCGTATAAAGTGTTTTTCCATTCATATTTGCGCCGCCGATACTGCTGCTCAAAGAAAGATAAATCACAGAATTCGTATAATTCCCTTTCCAGCTTTCAGCCAGGCCCGCAGAGTTAGAATCATTAAAGAACAGAAAAGGGGCATGGATATATTTTTCCAGTTTGGAATATATATCGGAGGACAGAGGGATGACGGTAGCATAACTGACAGTCTTATGGTCGGTTCCAAGGAGTGCGGGCAGTGAAATACCAACTCCAAGTAAACGGGAGCGGTCAGAAATATTCTGAGAGATGATCTGTTCCAAATGTTCGTTGAGAGCAGAAAAATAAGAATCACTTTCTTCGAATGCAATCCGTATTCTGAGGCTGTCAATAAGGTTCAGAGCAAGATCAACAAGAACTATGGAAAGATGGTTCCTTGTGATATCAATACCAACAGCATAGCGGGCGTTCGGTACACAGCAATAAATAGATGGTTTTCGTCCGCCTGTCGATTGAAATTCTCCGGCTTTATGAATCAGTCCCAGTTCCTGAAGGGTATTCAGATTTTGAGTGGTGGTAGGCAGGCTGATGTTCAGAAGTCTGGAAATTTCCTGTCTGGAAATTTGTCTGTTTTGATAGATAAGCCGATAGATCTCTTCAATATTTTTATTACGTACAATTGTTTCGTCCATATTCAAATTCTCCTGATTTTATATCTGATTGGATTGACAGTGATAAAGTGACTATATTTTAACATTATTGTTTGGCAAAAACCATGGATTTCTAAAACTTAAATAAAAAATGTGAAAAAGTGTAAAAATACTTAAATAAAAAAAATACAAAACATAATAGAAAAAACATCAAAATATACAAAAATATAGAATGATATTTGTATAAACGTACAGACTTACATAAAAATATTGACATAACTTATATAAAATAATATACTGAAGATATCAAAGAACAAATTAAAAGTGAGTCGAAATATAAAACAAAAAGGAGAGCAAAGAAATGACAATGCAGAAAGGTGCCTTTATGAGGGGCATAGATAAAATGGTTATCAAAGAAATCCCGGTTCCGGAGATTGGGAAAAAGGAAGTCCTGGTATCACTTGAATATGTGGGAATCTGTGGATCGGATGTTCACTATTTCCATAATGGATGTTGTGGTTCTTACAAAGTAGATTTATCTGAAGACTATATGCTTGGACATGAATGCGCAGGAACTATTGTGAAAGTTGGAGAAGAAGTAGAGAGGTTGAAGGTTGGAGACAGAGTAGCATTGGAACCTGGAATTACATGCGGAGAGTGCGAACAGTGTAAGTCAGGTCATTATAATCTGTGTCCGGATGTTGTCTTTCTGGCAACACCTCCAGTGCAGGGATGTAATGAGGAGTACATAGCTTTTCCGGAGAATATGTGTTTTAAACTTCCAGATAATGTTTCTACAAAGGAAGGTGCTCTTATTGAACCACTTTCAGTAGGGTTTTATGCTTCTGAACAGGGTGGGGTTAAGACCGGAGATACTGTTGTAATTCTTGGTTCCGGATGTATAGGACTTGTGACGCTTCTTGCATGTAAAGCACATGGAGCTGGTAAGATTATTGTAGCTGATCTTGTAGAAGCACGTTTGCAGAAAGCAATAGAGCTTGGTGCAACAGAGGTGATTAACAGCGGAAAAGAAGATGCGCTGAAAAAGATTGAAGAACTTACAAACGGACGCGGAGCCGATGTTGTTTTTGAGACTGCAGGTTCACCGGTTACAATTGCTCAGACTCCGTTTATTGTACGAAGAGGTGGTACGATCACTTTAGTAGGAATTTCCGCAAAAGAAGAGATCACCTATAATTTTGCACAGATCATGGATAAAGAGGCAACCATCAAATCTGTATTCCGTTACAGAAATATTTATCCAAAGGCAATCGCAGCAGTATCAAGTGGTGCGATCAATGTAAAAGGAATTGTAACACATGAATTTGATCTTGAGCATATTCAGGATGCATATGATGAAGCGGTCAATAATAAAACAGATCTTGTAAAGGCTGTTATCAAAGTAAAATAGAAAATGGAAATGTAAAAACCTCCTGGACTGATGCAAAAATGAACATCTGTCCGGGAGGTTTTTTATGACAGCACATTTTTTTGAGAATTGTAAACTAAAATTATCCAAATAAAAGAATGGATTTTTTGCATGAATCGTAGTATAGTAACAGTAGCTGTTAGTTAT